>VBHO01000157.1 GCA_005882045.1 Chloroflexota bacterium
TGTTCACGACGCCACAACCACCACACGCCCCCAACGACAAGGGGGATCAGCTGCGGGCCAATCAGCAGGAACTGCTGGACCCAGTAGAAGACGGGACCGTCGGTGGCGCCACGATGGGCGATGGTATACGCGAGGCTGTCCCAGTGATGCCCCGCTTGCCAGGCGAGGTTGGGCAGGACGAGAACGATCGCCAGGGCGAGACCGAGCCATGGCCATGGACTGCCGAGCTGGTGACGCTGGTTGGTGGTGAGGAGCCCGATCAGGATGGCGACCCCAAGCCCGATCACGGTGTACTTCGTCTCGAGGCCGATGCCGAACACCAGCCCGAGCAAAAGCCACTCTCTTGGGTGGGCGCCGCGCAGGAGCCGAATGAGCAGCAGGCAGGCGACGGCCCAGACCAGCTGGTCGAAGCTGACCGTCTGAAAGAGGATGTTGGCCCCGACGAAAAGAGGAGAGATCAGCACGGCCAGCGCCGCGAGCGCCTGCGCCAGCCGATTGTCGCCCAGCTCTCTGGCGATCAGGGCCGCGATGACGATGATGGTGGCGCCGGCGAGGACCGTGAGCAAGCGCAGCGCCGGCAGCGAGCCGGGGAAGACCGCCTGGTCGAGTCTCGCCAGTAACGGCGTGATGAGCGGATAGTCGACGTAGCCTAGGGCGGGATGCCGGCTCGACGCCAGGTAGTAGAGCTCGTCGCGGTGCCAGCCGTAGCGATCGGCGACCGCCATTGTCACTCCCACCTTGGCGGCGACGAGCAGCAGCAGGGCCATCCACGGCGGGCTTGATTTGATGGCGCCAAACCTAGCAGAGTCCGCTGCGCACGCCCCATCACGGCGCGTCGGCCTCGTTACGGATCGGTCACGCTGCCCCGACTCGGAGTGACGCCTGGGCTACGAAACCTTGGTAGCCGTACGGACAAGGCGTTCCGCAACGTGGCCGGAGCAATCTGGGTCGCAGGAGTTGTGGATGGTTACTGGAATTGCCGACCGGCTGGTCAGCTGGTTGAGTCGCAATGACCGACGGGGTCAGGCGATGGTCGAGTACGCGCTGATCATGGTGCTCGTGGTCATCGTGGTCCTCGTGATCCTGATCATCATGGGCAACACCGTCAAGAACATGTTCTGCAACGTCACCGGCTCGCTCGGCTCTCCCTAAGTCCGCGCGAGCGGGGTTTCCTTAAGTGGCGGCCGCGGGATGCGGCCGTGGACGATCTCGAATCCGGTCGTATTGCTCACCACCTCCACCTCGTCACGCCGCATGCGCAACTCAACAGCGCCTTTGCCGGCGCGCAGATTCTTCAAGGTCAGATCCGGCAGCCAATCGGGCAGATCGGGATTGACGTAAATCACTTTCGCGTGGCCGGCGGTGTGGATGCCGCAGAGGATCCCGATCAGGCGGAAGACGGAAGCGGCGGCCCACGCCTGGGGAACGTTGGTCCCAAGGTAGGGGACTGGATAAGCGCCCGGCTCGCGCGCCACCCCGGCCCATAGCTCGGGCAGGCTGTAGTGCTCGAAGCGTTCGGCGGCCGCGAAGATGCCTTCTGCGATTTGCTGGGCTTCGGTGTGCCGGCCGGCCCGCCGAAACCCGCCGGCGATGGTGGCGTTGTCGTGGGGCCAGACCGATCCCAGGTGATAGGAATACGGATTGTAGGAAGGGTGCTTGGTCGAGAGCGTGCGGATACCCCACCCGCTCCACATGTCAGGCTGCATCAAGCGATCGACCACCCGGTTGGCGCGATCCGGCGGGACGATGCCACTGGCCAGGCAATGCCCGGCGTTCGACGCCACCGATCGGATCGGCCGCTTCAGCCCGTCGAGACCCAAATAGTAGGTGCCCTCTTCCTCCCACCAGAACCGCTCGTTGAAGGATTCATAGAGGTGGATGGCTCGCTGCCGCAATTCCGCGGCCCGCTCGGCATCGCCCCAGATTCCATAGGCTTCGGACATGCGAAGCAGCGCGTCGAAGGCATACCCCTGGAGCTCGCACAGCGCAATCGGTAGATGCGCGATAGTGCCGTCCTCGTGCTGGATGGCGTCGTGCGAATCCTTCCAGCCCTGGTTGTAGAAGCCAACCGGCGAGCGCGTTTTGTATTCCTGGAAGCCGTCCTGGTCGCGGTCCCCGTACTCGAGCATCCATTTGAGCGCTGCCTCCGCGTTTGGCCGGTAACGGTCGAGGATCTCCCTGTCTCCCGACCATTGGTAGGCGTAGGAGAACACGATCAGGAAGAGCAGGGTGGCGTCCGCCGTGCCGTAGTAGGGCGTGAACGGGAGGAGTCCGAGGCTGGCCAGCTCGCCGTAGCGGACTTCGTGCGGGATCTTGCCCGGCTCCTTGTCTTGCGTGGCATTATCGTCGGTCGCCTGCACCCGCGACAGGCGGTCCAGCGCGCCGAAGGCGAATTCGGGAAAGCCGCTGATACTCTCCATCGCCACAACCAGCGAGTCCCGACCGAACAGCGTGACGTACCACGGGATGCCGGCGGCAGGGACATAGACGCCGCGACGTACTGCGAAGTCCGACATCCGCAGCGCCTCCATGTCGGCGACCGCCTGGCGCCAGATGCGCGGCAGGGTGGAGTGGCCGGTGGCAACGGCAACCGCCGGCAGTACCCCATTCGCCATCTCCGGGTCGCGGTTCTGAACCGCATAGCAGGGGAGCACGCGGGCGCGCTTGCCATCGATCACGGGCAACCATTCGACGCAGGTGTGCCAGGTCTGCTTGGGGGAAAGATTGATCACGAACTGCAGGCGGCCGTTCGCGAACTCCGGGTGCGAGTCTTCGCGCTCGACAGCAACGATGAGCTCCCGCTCGAAGGAGCCGTTGGTGTAGGTGGTGCGCAGCTCGCCGGCCTTCTCGTGCCACGAGCTCTGCAGGTCGCCGCGGCGCACCAGTCGCCGGCGGCGCACGTCGAAGATGTCGGCGAAGTCCGACTCGATCGCCACCTCCAGGATGAGCCGCACCGGGTCGCGAGCAAAACTGACCAGGTCGTAGTCCTCGTGGACCCCCTCGAAAATCGTGCGGTCCAGGCGGAAGCCGATGGCGCGCTCCTCGAGGACGATGTCGTGCTCGGCGCCGTCGCGCGTCCCAGCGAGCGGGAGCTCAGGGGTAGTGAACTCATAGCGTGCGGAAAAGTGGTCGATGGTGCTGGCGTCGAGCAGCAGCGGCTGTCGCCCGTTGATAGTCACCGAGTAGCTCGAGACGAAACGCGTGTCCCGGGCGAAGAAGCCGACGCCGCTGGTCGGCACCATGGTGGCGTTGGGATCGCTGACCAGGAACTGGTGGTCGTGGTTGATGGTGATGGTCGGCGTGCCATGCGTGACCGGCATCGGGGCTCAGCGCAATCTTAGTGATGACCGCCGATCATCGGGGGTGGCAGCACGCTTGTCTTTGGGTTGGAAGGTCCTTAAGTTGAGTTTGCGAATCGCCGTCCACTGACTATAGGACTTCCCAGGAGGGGCCAATGAGAAGGCTGCTTACCGTCGCCGCGACCGTTTCGATGCTCGCCATGCTGGGCCTATCTTCCATCACCGCAAGCGCGGCCTCGTCGTGTGCGCCGAACCCTAATGGCACGACGACCTGCACTATGAACCTGCACGGTGCGACCTTTCCTGTCGGGCCGCCGAACCCGCCGTGCATCCCGCCGGATGCCACGGGTGTCGTAAGCAATGTGAATGCCGTCTTCCATTTCACGATCAACGGCGCGGGCGACGCATGGTTCACCGGCACCATCGAGGGTGATGTCACCCTGACGGTTCCGAGCACGGGCATTACGTACACGGGGCACTTCAGCCAGTGGTTCGGGAGCGAATTCAACAATAAGAACAGCGTCAACAACGCCACCTTCAACGCTCACCTAACGGCGCCGAATGGATCGACGATCGATTCACACGTGTCGTTTGGCTTCGGCGTCTCGGCGAGCGGCCAGCCGATTATGCATATGAAAATGGTTTGCTGACCCGCCAATCGGTCTCTCGAGGGGCGGCCATCGTGGCCGCCTTTTTTCTTGCCCTGAAGCGATCAGGCTGCCTTACCGTGGCGGCATGATCGGCGGCGGCGCGAGAGCCTCATCGCCGGGGTCGGCATGCTGGAGGACGTACGACTCGCTCACCTCGACCTGGGTCTTGAGCCATGCCAACCTGGCGATGCTGTCGCCGAGGCCGCACCGAGCGTAGTGATGCTTGGTCTCGTCCCAAAAGGTGCCGATCCCGAGATTGGCGCACGTGATCACCATCTGCGGTGGGTCGTCATCAGAGGCCGCGTTGAACTCAACCGGCTGGAACGCGCTGCAGTCGGCAAAGTCCTTGGGAAAAGGACGCGAATATGGACAAGCATCGAGCGGCAGCTTTCCGATGACTTCTATGCGACCACCAAAACGACGTCTCTGTCAATGCGCCGAATTCGCTGACCGCCTAATGGCTGAGCTTGGTGCCGGCCAGTTGCCGCGACGACGCTGGCTTCTATCCGACGTTAGCGGGGCGCGCCACCAGGTGGTAGAGATGCTCCGGGCGTCCCGGTGACCCGTAGCGCATGACAACTTCGGCCCGGCCCAGCTGCACGAGGTGATCCACGTAGCGCCGGGCGGTGACTCGGCTGAGATTAGCGAGCTCCGCCACCTCGATCGCGGTCAAGTCCCCCTCCGCCTCTTGCAGGATCCGCGTAACAAGGTCCAATGTCGGACGCGAGAGTCCCTTCGGCAGGGTCTCCTCCGGGCCCCCGTGCCGGAGGATGTTGTACAGCGTGTCGACAGCGTGCTGATCCGCCTCGGAGAGCTGCCTGAGGCGCTCATGCATCGCCGCGTAGCTCTGCAGCTTCTCGTGGAGCGCGGCGAATCGAAATGGCTTGATCAAGTAGTGGACGACACCGCCTTGCATGGCGGCACGCAGGCTCTCGACGTCGCGCGCGGCGGTAATAGCGATCACGTCGACGCGCGAGGCACCGCCTTCGCGAATCGTCCGCATCACCTCCAACCCTGAGATGTCCGGTAAGTAGATGTCGAGCAGGACCAGGTCCGGCTTGGCGGAGTTGACGAGACGCAGCGCCTCGGTGCCGGTCGCCGCCTCACCCACGACCATAAAGCCCGCGACCTTCTCGACATACGCGCGGTGCAAAGCGGCGACGCGAAAGTCGTCATCGACGATGAGCGTGCGAATCATGCCGTCGCCACCGGCTGCGGCTTGGCCGCCAACGGCAGCCGCACGGTAAACAGCGCCCCACCCTGGTTGAGCACCGTCACCTCGCCGCCGCGACGTGCTGCGACCTGCTTGACCAGCGCCAGGCCGAGGCCGCGGCGTGAGCCGGGACTCGCCAGCTTGGTGGTATAGCCCTCGGAGAAGATCCGCTCGGTCTCACCGAGGCCGATGCCCGGGCCCGAGTCGTGCACCTGGATCAAGACGTCGCCGTCCTCTTTGCGGATCGACACCTCCACCCAGCGCGGGCCGCCGTTCGGTGAGGTGGCCGCCGCGTCGAGCGCATTGTCGATCAGGTTGCCGACGACCGTAATCAAGTCGCGTGGGTGCCCGGCATCGCCGTCGAGCTTGCTGTCTGGCGAGAGCCGGAACTGGATCCCGCGCTCGGCCGCCACCGCGGACTTGCCGAGCAGCAGCGCCCCGAGCACCGGGTCGCCGACTCGCTCCAGCAGTGATTCGGTGAGCTCCTGTGACACAGACGATGACTCGGTCGTCAGCTGGATCGCCTCCTCGTGCCGCCCCAGCTCGATCAACCCGGCGATGGTATGGAGACGGTTGGAAAAGTCATGCGCCTGAGCGCGTAGCGCTTCAGTGACACTGCGGGCGTTGTCGAGCTCGCGCAGCAAGCTCTCGAGCTCGGTCCGATCGCGGAAAGTCGCGACATAACCGATGTTCCGGCCGCGCACGACCACCGGCATCCGGCTCACCACCAGCACGCGATCGGCGGCGAGCACGACCTCGTCGGCGCCGGTGACTTCGCCGATCAGCAAGTCGCGGACGCGGCCCGGAGGAAGGACCTCAGTCAGTGGACGCCCGACGCTGTCGCTCGACAGGCGCAGCAGCCGGCGGGCCTCGTCGTTGATCAGGGTGATACGCCCGTCGACATCGGTTGCGACCGTACCCTCGCGAATCCCGTGCAGGCTCGCCTCGCGCGTTTCCAGCAGCCTCGCGATCTCGCCCGGCTCCAGGCCAAAGGTCTGCCGCTTGAGCCGCCGTGCCAGCAAGGCCGAACCGGCGACGCCCAGGCCCAGGGCCACCAGGACATAGAAAGCAAGCTGGGGGAGCATGGCGGCAAGTTGCTCCGAGAGCGTCCCTTCGAGGAAGCCAACCGAGACGATCCCGATGACGCGGTTCTGCCCGTCGAAGATAGGTGCTTTGCCGCGCGCCGACACGCCGAGGGTGCCGTGTTCGACGCCGATCCAGGTGTGTCCGGCGAGGACGGTATGGAAGTCCTCATCGATCGGCTTGCCGATCATCGCCGGGTTTGGATGCGAGTAGCGGATCCCATTCGCGCCCGCGATGACGACGAAGCTCGCGCCCGAAGCTTTGCGGATCCCTTCGGCCAGCGGTTGTAGCGTTCGGGGCGGATCCGAGTCGCGAAGCCCATCGCCAACCGATGGCATCCCAGCCACCGACCTGGCGATGGTCAACGAACGTTGCTCATAGCGCTGGTCGAGTTGCCGGCTTTCGTTGACGTAGGACGCCGCGGCGCCAATAACGAGCGCTCCCAGCACGATCGCGAGCTGGAAGATCAGAATCTGTGACGCCAGGCTGAGGCGAGGTCGGCGCACCGACCTCATCGTATCCGGTGCCAGCCTCGACTGGAAGCGACCACAATGACCACAACGGTCGCAAATTCCGCAAGGCTAGTCAGCGGCCGCCTGGCCCATTTACGGTTGCGGCAATGGCCAGCCCGGCGATCGAGTTGCGAGGTGTCACCAAGCGGTTCGCCACCCCTAACGGCGGCATTTACACCGCGCTCCACGACCTGACGATGGAGGTCGGACCCGGGGAGTTCTGCGCCGTGGTGGGGCCCACCGGCTGCGGCAAATCGACGACCCTGGCGCTGATCTCCGGGCTCGAGCGGGCGAGCGCCGGCGAGGTGGCGGTGATGGGTCAACGGGTCGAGGGCATACCGGACGGGATCGGCTATGTCTTCCAGACCGACGCGGTCTTTCCCTGGAAGACCGTGCTCGAGAACGTCGCCGCGGGACCCCGCTATCGCGGTGCACCCGGGGGCGATGCCCGGGCCCGGGCGAGGGAGTGGATCACCCGGGTCGGGCTGGCGGGCTTCGAGGATCGCTATCCCCATCAGCTTTCCGGAGGCATGCGCAAG
>VBHO01000261.1 GCA_005882045.1 Chloroflexota bacterium
CAGCGCCTGGTTCTCACTGACCAGTTCAGTGACCTGGGCCAGCAATGTGGTCGGCGATCCGGCCGTCGCTGTCAGTTGGCCCTTGCTTCGGCGACGCCTTTTGACGGTGCGTGGAGACATAAGTTCAGATCCTCCCTAACTAACAGACAGGGGCCCCCGACGCCAACAGTCTAACGAGATAGTTCCTCGTGTCAATGGAGGTGGGCCTACGCAGCGCCCACCTCCACGTTCAAACTGCCGTCAGCAGGTCGGCGGATTAGCGTCGCGCCGGGTCGGCACCCCCTTGGGAACAAAATAGGTGGCCTCCAGCACCAGCGGATCGGTATTACTGGCGTTGCGAGCGATGACCGGAGTGTTGCCGGTCTCTAAAAAGGTCTGGCCGGCCGAATAGGTTGTGGTCGCGCAACCGACCGTGATGGACACAGACCCCGACTTAACGATTCCAACCACGAACCCCGGGTGGCTATGCCAACCTGAGTCGCCGCCTACATCTTGCTTGATCTCTTGGACAACGACGTCAGTCGCATCCTTCGTCTGGAACTTGATGCGGTCGGCGTTGAGGTGCACGTCCTGGCTCAGCGTGCCACGCGTTTGCGGGCCGGGGTGGAAGCCGCTATTCGCTTTATGCTTCTGCAATCCCCTTCTCCTCTTGGTGTCTGCGATGTTGACTGAGACACCTGCAGCATAGGCGCAAAAGGAACTGCCATCAAGAGCCAAGCTCAGTGGCTTACTGGTAAATCCCCTTCCCTCCACTGACTTGCAGCGCAAGGAGGAGCTCGACCAGCAGCACCTTCATGCCGTCCGGCCAGTCGTCGGTCCGGTACTCCGTCGACCGCGAGCTGG
>VBHO01000158.1 GCA_005882045.1 Chloroflexota bacterium
ACAAAGAGGGTATTGCCATCGGAGCTGAGCGCCGACCCCATCGGATAAGCGAAGCGGGAGCCGGACAGCTTGGTCGATGACGCGTCCGGTAGCCCCCTTAGGCCACCGGTTCCAGCGAGCGTACTCACGTCGTCGGCATCGTTATCGCCGGTCGAGTGATTGTCGGGATCGCTATCGCTGCTGAGGAACGTCCGGACCGTCTGGTTGAAGGTGTCGACGACATATCGCTGGCCCTTGACAGCCGGAACCGCGGCGTTGGCCTCACCCGCCGCACCGAGCTGCGAGAGCACCGCCGCGGGCGCCGCAAATTGGGCGTGGGCCGGAGGCTGCCCGTCTCCCGCAAAGCTCGGGGTGCCGTTGCCCGCCTCGACATGAATATTGTGTGCCGGCGTGGCGGAGAGCGTGCCTTCGAGCACGCGGATCAAGTTGTTGCCCGTATCGGCGATGACGACATCGCCGTTGGACCGCACCGCGACGCTGGTCGGCGACGACAGTTGCGCCAGGATCGCCGGGCCGCCGTCCCCGAACTCGCCTGCCTTGGTGGTGCCGGCGACGGTGCGGAGGATATTGTCGGTCACGGACAGTTCGCGGACGGCGTTGTTGCCAGTGTCGGCGATGTAGAGGTTCGCCCTGTCGTCGAAGGCCAGGCCGGACGGCATCTTGAGCAGCGCCGACGTCCCCACCACACCGTCGACGTAGCCCGCCACGCCGGTGCCCGCCACCGTGGTGAGCGCGTGGCTCACGAGGTCGAAGCGCCGGACAACATTGTTATAGGTGTCGGCGATGTAGAGGCCGTCGCCATTGACCGCCAGGCCGCGCGGCTGGAGCAGGGGAGCACCGACTAGGGTGCTGATCGTGCCCGTGCCGTCGACGACGCGCACCCGGTTGTTGAGCGTGTCGGCGATGTAGACCTGCTGGCGTTTCGGGTCCCAAGCCACGCCGTAGGGGGAATTCAGTGTCGCCAACGTCGCCTTGCCACCATCGCCGGAAAATCCAAAGCCGCCGGTGCCCGCGATCGTGCTGATCACCGCCGTCGGCGACCCACTCGGGCTGTCGATCGGCGGAATCGTGACGCTCGCCTTGCGTACCTGGTGCCCGAAGGTATCGGCGATGTAGACGTCGAAGCCGGTCACCTGGTAGCCCACCTGGGTCACCTGCCCGATCGCCACGGCATAGGGCCCGGCGAGCTGCGCCTTTGCGGGATCGCCGCCATCGCCTTCGACGGCCATGCTGCCGGCGCCGGCAAAGGCGAACTCGCTGTTGTCGATCAGCAGGCGAACCACATGGTTGACCGGGTCGGCGACAAACGTATAGCGCCCGAACACCGCCAGTCCAAAGGGCTGCTGCGCAACCTCGGTCGGCTTGCCCGCGGCGGGTGCCCCGGCGTAGGTCGCCAGCTCCGGACGGCCGGCCACCGGAGCAGCCGCCTGAACCGCGAGCGGATGGTTGAGGGCGATTTGTGGGATCGCAACCGTGATGAGGAGGACAGCAGGACCCAAGGCGCGCCAGCCCCGCACCCCCCAGTGGCCCCGTCTCTTCATGCGGCTCCCCTTACGTGTTTACCCGGTGTGATCATACGCTCCGTTCAGGCCCGTTAACGGCGGAGGACAAAGTCCGAGGGTTGAGCCCGTCCGGGCGTGACGAGGAAGGGTGCATCGGCCTCGATCGCGGAGCCGGCACGGTCACCAAACGGATTGGCCACAATCGCCTGCATCAGGCGTGGGCCGAGCAGGTCGTGATAGAGGACCAGGAGCGGGAACTGGAAGGCGCCGTTGGCGTCCGTCTTGATGGCCGCGGGCAAGGGCGAGAGCAACGCCGGCGGCTGCCAATTCAGGACGACGATGGTGCTGTTGGCCGGGAAACCGCTCCCGACCACGGTGGTGACGAAACCCGGTGGGCCGATGGGCGGATCAAGCGCCACCGATGGCTGGAAGCAGGGGATGGAATAGGTCGCGTCGGCCTCCCGCTGGCGGAAGTCGTCGGCACGTACCAGGTGAACCCCTTCAGCCGGCATCGTCAGCGGGATGTCACGACTGAAATGACCGAACACATCCGTCTGGGCTTCGAAGCTTTGCGGGCTGCCACCGGGCCCCGCATCGAACGTAATCAGCACCGCGCTGAACGGATTGAAGTTGTCGCCGGTGACGTTGGCGGTCGTCTTCTCGGGCTGCGGCCCTCTGCTCGCGCCAGGGCTGGGCTTCGGCGTGGTGCGAGGTGCCAACTTTTTGAACGTGTTCGACGTGGCGATCACCGCAGCCGCTGGTTGAAAGCAGGTCGGCGTGACCCTGATCGTCGCCGGGGACCGGATCGCGGTCGCCGGCGGCCCACTGAGCCAGAGGACGAAGTGCCGGTTGCTTTTGTGAACTTCCAGGCCATCGGTGAAGCTGGCCTGGATTGCGTCGATGCCGGGCTCGCCGCTGTTCGAATAGGTCAGGGTCGCCCGGCCGTCCTTGTTGGTCGTCGCCGGCGCAAGGCTCTTGCCCTTGTTGGGACCGCTGAGAATGGTGAAGCTCACCGGTACCTTCGGGATGGTCGCGCCGTGCCAATCCTCGACGATTGCAGTGACGGTGGTTGGCCCCGGCATCTTGAGGGTGATGTGCGCCGTATCGACCTGAATGCGCGACGCGGGAAAGGTCGCGCTCAGTCCGATCTGTGCCGCGAGCGCGTGACCAGCGAACAACGTGGCGATCAGAACCCCTGCTCCAACGGCGGCCACGGCCAGCTGGACGCGTCGCATCTGCTAGCTACTCGGCGGGTTCTTGAAGTATCCGCTGTAGTAGACGGACGCGTTGCACAGGCTCCCGGCTGGATCGGGGCTGCAGCTCAACGTCATCGTCTGGCTCTCTTTGAAGACGAGCGGCGTGACGAAGTGGAAGTCGAGGTCCCGGAAGTTCTCCAGCCGCAGCACGAGCAGGACCTGATCAGGTTTGCTGGTCTCGCGGCGGACGAGATAGATGGTGCCACTGTTGCCACTGGGGTTCTCGAAGACGAGGTCGGTGACCGCCAGCCCTCCCCCTTGCGGGACGGTGATCGCGCTCTCGAGCTGCGCGGGCGTCGCCTGCGAGTTCACCGCCAGGCGCGATGACCAGACATCACCCTTGACCGGGTTGGGACCCGTCGCGCCTCCCCCGCCGGTGACCGGTGCGGGGTTGGCCGCCTTCAGCGTGTTGACCTGCTGTTGCAGCGACGAGGTCTGGGGCGCCACCGCATCCTTCGCCGCGCTCGAGATGCTGGGTTTCAGTACGAAAAACCACAGAATCGCGAGGACCAGCAGCAACGCGGCCAGACCGATGATCGCCGGGAGCAGCCAGGGCGGAATCAATCCTTCCTGCTGCATCGAGCCATCGACCGTGATGGTCGGCAGACCGTCCTGGTGGACGTTGACCTTATAGGGAGCGAGTTTTGGTGGACCGGTGAGGAAGCGCGTCCGCGGGTTGATCCGGATCGACGCAAAGCTCGCTGTCCCTGGTTCGGCGGTGAGGGCCGGCGGCGTGATCGTGAAGTTGAGTTTTCGATCCGGGTCCGCCGCCGTCAGCCGGGCGTTGATGCGCACATTGCCCCGGTTGTCGAGCGCGAGCTGGGCTCGCGCGTGCGAGCTGCCTTTCGCGGTCCGCGGGATCAGCTCGGCGGTCGTATCGTTGAATGGCCCGACTTCGACGACGCCCTCCTCCACCAGTGAGGCGCGGGCATCTTCCCGAGATTTGACCCGGACGGCAAAGGGGATGGCCTTGGCGAGAACGCTCGATGACTTCGGTGGTTTGAACCGGACGCGCGCCACCGCTTCGGCCCCTGGGAAGAGCGGCACCACCGCTGGCTCGACGATGGCCCACGCGGAGGCATCGCCGAGGACCTCGAGCGTGAACTGATCGACAACAGTCCCCGAGTTGCGGATGCGAACTTCGGTGACCGCTTCGCCACCGGGTGTGACCGTGACACCCTTGCTGGCAAGCGTGGCGGTAGCAGCCATGGCGCTCGAATCATAGGTAGCGCTCGGTGACCGGGCCATAGCCCGAGAGGCACACCTGCAGGCATCACGCGCTGCCCGTTAAGTCCCCGTTAAGTGCCCGGAAAGTGCAGCGGATCAGACTAACCGGCGGCGCAGTTAGAAGCAGGCAGGGGCGCCGTCATCGAGGAGGGAGAGACCGTGATCGCAACTCGTCCGAGTGTTCTAACCGACCGTACGCGCGTCTTCGTCGCCGCATCCGACCCCGTCTCGCGGGCCGGAATCGCCAGCCAGCTTCGTTCGAATCACGGCCTGGAAACCGTCGAGGAGCGCCAGGTCGACGCGGACGTGGTGGCGCTCGTCGTCGCCGACCAGATGGACGAGGAAACGGCACAAACGATCCGGGCCCTGAAGCGCCGCGGCGTCGAGCGCGTGGTGCTCATCGTCACCCGTGTCGACGACACCGGCTTGCTGAGTGCGCTCGAGGCCGGAGCCCGCGGCGTGCTGCGACGCAACCAGGCCACGCCCGAAAATCTCTTCGAAGCCATCCGCGCCGCGGCCGGAGGCGAGGGCGCACTGTCGCCAGATTTACTCGGGCGCCTGCTCGACCAGGTCGGCCGCTTGCAGCGCCAGGTCTTGAACCCCCGCGGCCTGAGCTTCGCCGTGCTCACCGATCGCGAGATCAAAGTCCTGAAACTGCTCGCAGATGGCTTGGATACGGCCGAGGTCGGACGTCGGCTGTTCTATTCGGAGCGCACCGTCAAGAACATCGTCCATGACGTGACCAGTCGGCTCAACCTGCGAAACCGGACGCAGGCGGTCGCCTACGCGCTGAGACAGGGCTTGATCTAGGACCCGTCGGGGTCCTGGGCGCATCGTGCCAACGACAGTCGTCGAGCACGAGGCGGAGGAGAAAGCGCCAGCGCATGCGGCCGAACTCCGCCAGGACGGCACACTGTCGGATGCCGATCGGGCGGGTTCGATGGCTGTCGCCGAGGTGGCAACCGCGCGTCCGGCCCTGCTCCATCCCCGACTGCTGCTCGGCCTGCAGGCACGCGCCGGCAACGCGGCCGTCGCCGACCTGATCGCCCGCTCGCACCAGCCCGAACCGGTCCAAGCGCCGGAGCGCCCGACGCCTGAGGCGGTTGCCGTCGAAACGCAGACAAGCGAGGCCGCGCCGCCTGAAGCACCGACGGCCGCACCTCGCACCGGCGAAAGCGACGACGAGCTGGCCGAGCTCGATGCGGCCGCCGATGCCCCGCCCGAAGCGGCACGGGCGGAACCCACGGATGAACGCGCACTTGTCGCACAGGATGCGCAGGCCGAGCTCGCCGAACAGGGAAGCCAGGTTGAGGATCAGCCCGAGACCGCCGGGGCCCCGGCCGAGCCAGGCGCGCCGATCGAGGTCCGACCGCCACCGACCATCCCGGATGTCAGCGGCGCTGAGCCCGCTGCCGGACTGGCCCGGGTTGGCGGCCTTCCACCCGCGCAACTGCTGAGCTCGCTAACATCGGTCTCGGGCGCCGCCGACCGCCAGGCGACCCGTGAGCATGAACGGCTCGGCGCGAGCCCACCGCAGCGACCGCGCCACCCTGGCGCGCCGTCGACGGTCGAGTCACCGGCATCAACACGTATCGTGCCCACAGAGCGAGCGCCCGCCAGCATTCCGGTCCCACCACAAGGGCGTGATGTAGAGATTCGCCGACCCGCGGCTCCACCGACCATTCCCGAGGTGCCTATTCAAAATGGCCAGCTACCCGTGCGGGACCCTGGCCTGGAGCTGAGGCCTGGGCCTCTTCCCCATCTTCCGCTCGAGGGTTCTGCCGACCCCGCAGCCGTCCAGCAACACCGCAGCCATCTTCGGACCGGCCTCGAGCGAGAGCACACGAGCGGTCAACAGGAGGCGGCGCAACCACTCGGGGAAGACGAGGTCTTCCCAACTGTTCCAGCGGAAACCCTACGAGCGGCCGTCGCCCAGTCACCGGGCGCAAGTGGTCATGCAGCGAGCGCACCGGGAGCTGCTGAGGACGATCAAGCGGCGTCGATTATCGCCGAGCAGGAAAAGGGCGGCGAAATCCAGAGTGCCGTCAGCGCCGGCCTGTCGTCGCTTGCGAGCCAGCGGCAGGACTACGCGCAACGAACCGCCGGCGAGCGCGCAAAAGCCGACACCGACATGACGCAACTCGAACAGGCGAATAGCCGGGAACAGACAGCGGAACGCGCAGCGGCCAGGCGCGAGGTGTTTGGCATGCGTCGCCAGTGGAGCGACGCTCAACAAGAGCTCGTGGCTGGCGCGCAGAGCGAGGCCGACGCGAAAACCAGCGAGGCGGTCTCGACGGTTGCCCAGGAGCGTGCCGCAGCCGAGCAACAAGCCGCGACCCACTACCAGGAGGGACAGGAAGCCGCCGAACGGGCGCGGCATGAAGGCGAGCAGCAAGCCGCCGCCGAGCGGCAGAAAGCGCAGAGCCAGAGCCCCGGCGGACTACTCGGTGCCATCGGATCAGCGGCTCAATCCCTGTTTGACAAGGCCAAGCAGGCCGTCCAGTCTGTCTTCGACCACGCGAGACAACTAGTCCGCAGCGCGATCGAGAAGGCCCAGCAGCTGGCGACGGCCGTCATGGAACGCGCACGACAGACGATCGTCAGCGCGATCCGCGCCGCCGGCAGCGTCCTCGTTGCGATCGGCGACCGCGTCCTGGTCGCCTTCCCTGCCCTACGAACTCGATTTCGAAAGGCGATCCAGGACCGCATTGCCGCGGCCGAGGCCGTCGTCAACAAGCTGGCCAATGTGCTGAAGCAGGCGGTTCAGACCGCCCTCAATCTCCTGGACACTGTCTTGTCCGGCGCCATCGGACTCCTTCACCAGGGAATGCTTGCCGCGATCGACGGTGTTCGCGGAGTGGTGCAGGGTGCCCTCGCCTTCGCAAGGGGCGCTCTCGCCGCCTTCGGAACATTCGCTGTCCTGGTAAAGGACATCGCGGCTGGTCCCGGCCAGTGGGTCGCCAACCTCGCGGCGGCGGCACGCGATGGAATCCGAAATCATTTGTGGCCAGACCTCAAGGCGGCAGTTCAGGGATGGTTCAAGGACAAAGTAGACGGGGTCCTTGGCCTCGGATCTGCAGTCTGGAACCTGCTGCGGCGCGGCGGCATCACAGTGGCGCACGTCGCGACTTTTGCATGGGAAGGGATCAAATCCATGATCCCCCAGACAGTCATTTGGGTCCTCATCGAAAAGCTGGTCGCCCTGATCGTGCCAGCCGCCGCGGCTG
>VBHO01000159.1 GCA_005882045.1 Chloroflexota bacterium
GTAATCGCCGCGACGCTCCTTGGCGATGACCTCGGCGTAGATCTTGCCGGTGGTAACGTTGCTCGCCTTGCTGAGGTTGGCGTCGATGAACCGCTCGTAATGGCCCAGGTCGAGATCGGTCTCGGCCCCGTCGTCGGTCACGAAAACCTCGCCGTGCTGGTAAGGCGACATCGTGCCGGGATCGATGTTGATGTAGGGATCCAGCTTTTGGAGGGAGACGTTCAGGCCGCGCGCCTTCAGGATGGTCCCTATCGACGCCGCCGTGATCCCCTTGCCGATCGAGGAAACCACGCCACCGGTCACGAAGACGTACTTCGGCACCGGGACTCTATTCTACGCCGGAGCGACGCGTTGCGCGAGCCAGTTTTTGACGCAACCCGCCGTTGGTTTGGTTAGACACGAGAGGTTTGACTCGTTGGCTCTAAGCTCATAAGGTCAAGCAGTGTATCCCTACGGACTGATCGGTAATTGTGAAACCGCCGCCCTGGTTTCGACCAGCGGCGCCATCGACTGGTTCTGCTACCCCCGTTTCGACTCGCCCTCCATCTTCGCGGCGATCCTCGACCGGCAACGCGGCGGTAGTTTCCGCATTGCTCCGGTCAATCCCGTCCCGACCGGTGAGCAGGCCTACGTCCGCGACACCAACCTCCTGACCACCACCTTCCATCGCGCCGAAGGAACGCTGGTCGTGACCGATTTCATGCCGTGCTTCAACGAAGGCGAGCGCTTCCTCTCCCTGAAGCGGATCTGCCGCGGCCTCGAGGCCCGCGGCGGTCCGGTGGAGGTCGAATGCGTCCTCGACCCGGCGCCGGCCTACGGTCGCGCACGCACCAGTTTCGCCGAGCGCGAGGGCATCGTGATCGCCTCCGGCGGATCGCAAGAGGTGATCCTCTCCTCCACGGTTCCGCTGCACGGCAACGTCGAGGTGGTCGACGGCCGACCCCGCTACGTCTTCCGCTTCACGATCGAGCCCGGCCCGCAAGTCTGGCTGACGCTGGGGTTCGGCGAGCGCTACTTTGCCCTCGGCCGCAAATTTCCCAGCAGCAGCGATGCCACCGAGCTCGCCGAGCGGACCCGCGCCTTCTGGGTCGGATGGCTCGAGCAGTGCCTCTACCAGGGACCGTTTCAAGACGCCGTCCGGCGCTCGGCACTCGTGATCAAGTTGCTGACCTACGCACCAACCGGTGCGCTGTGCGCCGCACCGACGACCTCCATCCCGGAAGATCCGGGTGGCGATCGTAACTGGGACTACCGCTATTGCTGGCTGCGTGATGCGTCCTACGGCATCGCGGCGCTTTTTCGCACCGGCTTCGAACAAGAGGCCGTGGACTTCATCAACTGGATCCGCGACCGTGCCTACGACCACGACTTTGCGATGCAGATCCTTTATCGCGTGGATGGCGATCCGCACCTGCCCGAGCAATACCTCGAACACCTGGCGGGTTACGAAGGCGCCCGCCCGGTTCGCATCGGCAACCGCGCCGCCGGCCAACGGCAGCTCGATGTCTTTGGCGCCGTGATCGACTGCATGGCGGTCTATCAGCGCAAGGGCGGCTTCATCTCCACCAAGCTCTGGCACGTGATCGAACGCTTGGCGGACGGCATCTGGGATTTGAGCCGCGAGCCCGACAATGGGATCTGGGAATTCCAGGGCGAGCGCAAGCATCACACCCACAGCAAGCTCTGGTGCTGGGTGGCCTTGGACCGGGCGATCACGCTGGCGAAGGGCACCGGCAACACGGAGCACCTCGCCATCTGGGAGCGGCAAGCCGAGGATCTGCGGACCGAGATCGAAGTCCGTGCCTGGAATCCGAAGATCGGCGCCTTTACGCAGGCCTATGACGACGAATGCCTGGACGCCGCCGTGTTGCAGATGCCGGTGCTCGGGTTCTTGCCCGCGACCGATCCACGGATGCGCGCCACCATCGAAACCCTGAGCCAGCGGTTGCTGAACGGTCCTTATGTCCGCCGCTACGACTGCAAGGACGACCAGGGTTACCTGAGCGCGGCGTTCCTGCTGGTTAGCTTCTGGTACGTGGACGGCCTGATCGGCCTGAACCTCCTGGACGCCGCGGAGCGCCAGCTGAGTGAGCTCATCGCGCTCTCGTCACCGCTGGGCTTGCTGGCCGAAGGCAACGACCCTGCGTCCGGCGCACCGCGGGGCAACTTCCCCCAGGCGTATAGCCACCTCGGCCTGATCGACAGCGCGGTGCGCCTGGAGCGGGCCCGCGCGGCGCAACCGTCAGAAGCGCAGGCTCGGCAGCGGCAGGAAGCCGCCGGCTAGCTAATCGACTGCGGCGTTCGCTGTAGCGCCGCGTGGCTCGAGGATGACGAGCTTGGTCTCTTCGACCGATGGCGAGGTTGAGATTTGCAGCTTGGGCTGCGGCGTCAGGTCGGTCGCGCCCATCTCTTTCGCGAACTTGTCGAGCCCTTCGAGGTTCTGCGCGAGCAGCGTGAGGCCGGGCAGCTTGTAAGAGATCGGGATCACCAGTTTCGGCTCGATCTGGTTGACGATCTCCGTGGCTTGCGCGGAGTTGATATGACTGCCACCGCCAATCGGCACGAACAGCACATCGATCTTGCTGCCGATCCCCTCCAGTTGTTCTTCGCTGAGGCCGTGCCCGAGATGACCGAGGTGGCAGATGCGAAGGTCATCGACCTCGACGGTGTAGGCGAAATTCTTTCCCCGCTCGGCCCCCTTCTTGGCATCGTGGTACGTCTGGGTGCCGGTCATCGCCACCCCTTTGATCTCGAACTCGCCGGCACCGGTCACGACGTGGGGCTCGCCGGACAGGCCCTGGAGGCTGAAGTGGGTCGGATCATCGTGGGTGAAGATGACGATTTGCACGTTCAGGCGGACCGGCGAGAGGCCCAGCTTGGGCTCGTAGGGGTCGATCATCACGGTGGCCTCGCGGCCGCGGAGCCGCACCGCATTCAGGCCGAAATAGGTGATTTCCATCGGCCCGTAGTCTACATGCGGTCGGGCGCCGAAACGCCCATCAGGCCGAGCGCGTTGGCGATCGTGACTCGGGCCGCGCGCGACAACAGCAACCGGGCCGCGGTGAGCGGCGCATCGTCGGTCACGACCCGGCAATTCTTGTAGAAGCGATGGATGGCGGCCGCCAGCTCATCGGTGAAGAACGCCAGGCGATGCGGCTCGAACGCCTCCGCCGACTCGCGGACTACGTCCGGCCAGCGCAGCATGACCCGCATCAAGTCCAGCTCCCACTGCGAGCTCAGCCGCTCGAGCGCGATCGGGCCCACGACCTCCCCGCCGAGCTTGAGGACATTGGCCAGCCGGGCATGGGCGTACTGCGCGTAATAGACGGGGTTCTCACTCGACTGCCGCCGTGCCAGCTCGACGTCGAATTCCATCTGGGCGTCGGCCGAGCGCAGGAGAAAGAAGTAGCGCACCGCATCGGGGCCGACCTCGTCGAGCATTTCCTTCAGGGAGATGCCCACGCCGGCGCGGCGCGACATCCGCACCGTTTCCTCGCCGCGCTTCACCGAGACGAGTTGGACCAGCAAGACCGATAGCCGCGCCGGATCGATGCCGAGCACGGTGAGCGCTTCCTTGACGCGTCCGACCTGACCCTGGTGATCGGCGCCCCAGACATCAACGACGCGATCGAAGCCGCGCTTTAAGAACTTGTCGCGGTGATAGAGGATGTCCGACCAGAAGTAGGTTGGATACCCGTCGCGCTTGATCAAGACCTCGTTTTTCTCGCCATCCGTTTTGAACCAAATCGCGCCGTCCTTCTCCTCGATGCGTCCGAGGTCACGCAGCTTTCGCATCGTGTCCTGGTCCCAACCGGTGTACAGGCTGCTCTCCGAGAAGAAGTTGTCGTGCCGGACCGACAGCCGCGAGAGGTCGGCGGTAATGCGCTGTTGAACCCATGTCATGCCGAACTCGGCCAGGGCCGTCGGTTCCGCGGTTAGGCCTTTGGTAGCGGCCTCGCGGGCAATCTCGTCGATGTAGCTGCCGCTGTATCCGCCCTCAGGGACGGGCAGGTCCTGCAAGCGCGCGGCGATCGACTCTCCAAATAGACGCACCTGTCGACCCTTGTCGTTGATGTAGTACTCGCGCTGGACGCGAAAGCCCGCCGCATCCAATACCCGGGCGACGACATCGCCGACGACCGCGCCGCGGGCGTGACTGAATAGCATCGGCCCGGTTGGATTGGAGCTCACGAACTCCACCTGCACGCGGGTTCTTTGCCCGACGTCACTCCTCCCCCACCGTTCGCCCGCCTCGGCGATGGGCGCCAGCTGCGCCTGCAGCCAGGCCGGCTCCAGGGTGATGTTGATGAATCCCGGCGCCGCCAGGGCGACGCGGCCGAGCGACGGGGCCAGGGCCATCGCGGTTGACAGCTCGGTCGCGATCGCCATCGGCGGCCGATGGAGCGTCCGGGCAAGCTTTAGTGGCAGGGTGACCGAGTAATCGCCGTGGGCCGGGTTCTGGGCTCGCTCAACCAAGACCGCCGGCAAGGTCGTCCCGGCCGGCCAGCCACTGATCGACGTGACGGCCCGCCGGACCGCCTCATCGATGATCGACGACGGAGACCTGGGCGGTGACGCGATCAGGGGTGCGTTCCGAGCGTGACCTGGAGCGTCTGGGTCTTTCCGCCGCGGTAGACCGCCACCGTGACCTTGGTGCCCGGCGCGTACTGGCGCAGGACGTCCTTCAGTGGATGTTGATCGTCGATCGTCTGGTCGTTCACCTTGGTAATCACGTCGTGGACTTTGATTCCTGCCTGGTCCGCCGGCGATCCGGGCGTGACCGCGCTGACGGCGGCCCCCACCACCAGCCCGTTGGCCGCGGCGGAGGTCTCGTCAAGCATGTTGTAGGTGACGCCCAGGAACGGCCGGTTGACGTGACCGGTTTGAATCAGCTGGTTCGCGATATCGCGGGCGGCGTTGCCGTCCAGCGCGAAACCGAGGCCTGGACCGGCCTGCGCCTGCTCGATCGCGAAGTTCACCCCCATCACCTGTCCGGCGGAGTTCAGCAAGGGGCCGCCGCTGTTACCCGGGTTGATCTGAGCGTCCGTCTGGATGGCGTTGAGGATGTTTTCGACCTGGCCGGTGCTCGAGTCGGGCACCGAGATCGACCGGTGCAGCGCGCTGATGACCCCCTTGGTCACGCTGTTCTGCTGACCGAGCGGGCTTCCGATGGCGATCGCGAGCTGTCCCACCTTGAGCGCGCTCGAGTCGGCCCAGTTGAGGGTGGGCAAATCCTGCGCATCGATCTTAAGGACAGCGACGTCATCTTCGGGACTGGTGCCGACGACGCGCGCGTCGTACTTCTTCGCCTGGTCACGCAGGATGACCTGCAGCTGGCGCGCATTTTCGACCACGTGGTTATTGGTGACGATGTACCCATCCGAGCGGACGATGAACCCGGACCCGATGCCGTGCTGCTCTTGCTGGATGATGTCTGGCACGGTAATCGTGGTCTTGATCTCGACGACGGCCTTTCCAGCTTGCGCTGCGACACTGATGACGGCCGATTCCTCGGTCAGGTTATTGGTGACGGGTGCCAGCGGCGCCACCACGGTGGTGCCCGAGGGCGTCACCTTGATCAACCGAGGCGCCAGCAGAATCGTCGCCGCCGATCCCACCAGGCCGCCGATGATCGCGCTGGCCAGAACGATCGCGACGATGCCCGTCCGGCGGCGCGGGCGCGCAGGCTTCTCGACCGGCACCGGCGATAGGGGCGCCGGTTCGGGCGGAGGAGGGAAAAATTGAGGTTCGCTGGCCATCGAACTCAGTTCAATTCTACGCTCGAATCTTTCAGCGACCTGGCAGCGGCAGCCACGTAAGCACCAACTGCTCGGTCCGTCGGAATCCTGCCTCCTCGTAGAGGCGCACCGCTTGCGGATTGTTCTCACGGGTCCACACGGCGGCGAAGGTGACGTTACGTTCACGAAACAGTTGCACAGCGTGGCGAAGGAGGCGCCCACCGACCCCCTGGGACCGGAAGGCGGCATCGACGTAAACCTCCGCGACCTCAGCCTCGAGACCGGTGCCCGGATTGAAGAGCACACACCAACAGAGCCCTACCACCTTTCCCGCCGCTCGGGCCGCCAGAATGATGTTCTCGCCAGTGAACCGCGGACCGGGCGCGGTCGCGATATCGTGCTCGACCTCATCCTCGGTCAGCTGCGGATGGTCGTAGTGGCGTTGTTCATCGAGCATGAGCTCGCGCAGCAACGGGCGAACCAGGTCATGCTCGGCGGGATCGAGAACGCCGATCGAGATATCGGTCGCTGCGGGCCGGTCTATGTCTTCCCGCCCGCGGGCGCCGCATCGAGCACGCCGCGGATCGCCTGGACGGCGCCCAGCAGGGCCGCGGTCTCCACGGGCACGACGATCTTGGTATTCTCGCTGTCCGCGAACTTGGACAGCGTGTCGAGTTGCAGGATGGAAACAAGCGTCGGGTCCGGGGCGGCGGCCTTGATCGCTTGATAGACGGTGGCAATCGCCTGCGCCCGGCCCTCCGCTTCGAGGATGGTCGCCTGCCGGAGGCCTTCAGCGCGCAGGATGGCCGACTGCTTGTCGCCTTCAGCGGTCTTGATCTGGCCCTGCTTCTGGCCATCCGCAATGTTGATCTGCGATTGCTGCTGACCTTCCGACTTCAGGATGAAGGCACGCTTCTCCTGATCTGCTGTCTTCTGCAGCGCCAGAGCGTTGAGGATCATCTGTGGCGGGGTGATGTCGACGATCTCGATCCGGTTGATCCGGATGCCCCACTTGTCGGTCACCGACTCCATCTGCGCTTGCAGCTGCGCGTTGATCCGCTCGCGCTGGCTGAGCGCGTCGTCCAGGCTCATCCCGCCGAAGATGGCGCGCAGTGTGGTGCGCGAGAGCTGGTCGATGGCGATGAAGTAATTGCTAACGCTGAACAAGGCAAGCTTGGGGTCGACGACCTGGCTGAAGATGGTGGCGTTGACGCTGACGGTGACGTTGTCGCGCGTGATGACGTCTTGCTTGTCGCCGGTTCGGGGCGTCTCGCGGATGTCGACCAGGACCATCGAGTCGACCAGCGGGACGAGGCGCACTGAATGGAATTCGCCGAGACGCTTGACGATCCCCACGTAACCCTGCTGGATGATGTTGACGGTGCGGGCGATGATGACGAAGGCGAGCAGAACGAGAACGGCGACGACGATTAGCGGTGCTGACATCTCTCCACCTCTTCTCAGCCGGACGGCATTGACGGGGACGACGCGGGCGGCAACGACGCCGCGCGGACAACAAGGACAGTGCTGCGCAGATCGGTGACGATGACCGGCGTCGTGGCCGGCAACGGGCTGCCGTCTTCGGTGATGGCGGGCCAGAGCTCGCCGGCGATCTTGACGTGCCCGGGTTGGCCTGACGCGAGGATCGGGTCGGTCAGCACCGCCCGCTGGCCGACCATGTTCTGCGCCCCGGACTCGAGTCGTCGGCGGCCGACGTGCAGGCGCTCGACCAGGAACGGGCGGGCGGCGAAGATACCCACGACCCCGATCACGCCCAGCACGATGGCCTGCACCAGGAGACCGAACCCGAGCAGGCTGACGACCGCGGCCGCCAGCGCCCCAAGGCTAAGAAAAACGGCAAAGAAGGCGACCGTCATGACCTCGGCGATCGCGAAGGCAACGGCGACGATGATCCAGAACCAGAACGCCGTCATCCGCGGCCATTCTACGGCCTACGGTGCGTGGCTGTTCAGGCGGCTTCGGCCTGGAAACGCCCACGCGCTCGACGTTCGACGGCTACCGGCATGATGCCGGCGCCCTGAATGGCCTCGAGCACGCGGGTCAGCCCGACTTCTTTGCGCCCCGCCGGGAAATCGATCCCGATGACAGACATCGCCGCATCGCAATCGGGGCAGCCCGTGGCGCTAATTGCCTCGGTTGGATCCCAGATCCGCTGCGCGCAGGCGCCACAGCCTCGACAGATAAGGTCGAAGACCATCCCCGTCCCCGCCGCCATAGGCGCGCGGTCCCCATCTCGCTCCACGTAGATACAACGGGACTCTCCCTCCCCGCTTGCGGGGGAGGGTAGGGGTGGGGGCTCTTTACTTTTGCTCGTCGATCATGTCGCGCAAGTGCGCCGCCGCCGCTTCGATATCGGCGTACTTGCGCTGTCCCGCCCGGACCTCGGCCGACAGCACGCCACACCGATGGACCTTCTTGAAGTCGCCATACGGAAACTTGTAGTGCCCTTTGGTGTTGACGTTCGCGTCCGTGTCGATGCCTAGGTGCCACTTGCCATACTCGGCAAAGCCGTGCTCTTCGATGAAGCGATTCTCATCCTGGGTTGAGGGCTGATGCTCGCTCCAAAGATCGCGGTCGTCGTGCACGACCTTGCCTTGGTCGACGAGTCGCTTCGCGTGGTCGAATCCGTTGCGGTTGAGCTTGACCATCGTGACCCTTACTGCCATAACGATTGCACGCTATACCCTTCGTGCGGGCTC
>VBHO01000138.1 GCA_005882045.1 Chloroflexota bacterium
TTCCATGCCGCCCCGATCCCGAGGATGGCCCGGCCCGAGGAGACGATATCGAGCGTCGTCACCTCTTTTGCCAGGAAGGCCGGATTGCGGTAGGTGACGCCGGCCACGAGCGTGCCAAGCCGGACTTTCTTGGTGCGCGCGGCGATGCCGGCCAGGGTGGCGTAGCCCTCGAGCATCGGGTCGGTCCGTGGGCCGATGTTGGGCAGCTGATAAAAGTGATCCATCACCCAGACCGAATCGAAGCCAGCCTTTTCCGCGGTGCTGGCGAGCATCACCACGTGTTCGAACAACTTGTCGTTCGTTACGCTCGGAAAGGTGTAGTTCGGAATCTGAAAACCCAGCAACTTCATCGCTTAATCCTACGGGCCAGATACCATTGCTCTGCATGGAAGATCTCCGGCCGCCGGTGCGGTGCCCGCAATGCAACGGCGAGCCCAACTGGCAGGAGGTGCGGCAACCCTTTGTCGATGAAGATCCGCCGGGCCGCCTGGGCGTTCATCCCCTGATCGGGTGGCGCTGCAATATCTACCCGTACTTTCTCCCCGTTTCGCAGTGGGAGAGCTGACAGCGACAATCGCTGACGCGGTAGTCACGCGTCGAGCACAAGACCCTGGAGCGGGCCGAGCAGGAGGCCCGACCGCCGGGAGACTCCGGGCAACATGGTCAGGCGGTGCGTCGCCCGTTCTCCACGTTTGCGTCGCTCCGCCTGCTCCTGCGCGATCGGCTTCCACAGCCGCTCGATCACGTCCGCCGGATCACCGGCCACCTCGCTGACCGGCCGCTGTAAGTGCTCCGCCCACAGGCGCAGGCGGGTTTGCTGCGCAAGACGGGGGTCGTGGGTGACGAGGTTCATCTCGGTGTCGTTGAAGAGCGAGTGTTCGTTCAAATTGGCCGACCCAATCGTCATCCAGGCGTCGTCGACGATCCCCACCTTGGCGTGGAGGTAGACCGGCCAATCCTTCTCCCCGCCGATCGCGTAAAGGGTGCACGCCAGCAGCCGGCCGCCGTCGCCGTCGGCCTGGACCAGAGTGCCGAGCTGGCCGCGGGTATCGTCGCCCCCGGTGTCCGGTTTGGCCGGAAGAAGCAGCACCAGGCGAAAGTCGGGCGTTGGGGGGTTGGCCAGCTTCGCGCGAAGGACCGCCAGGATCTCAGGCGACCAGAGGAACTGATTCTCCAGGTAGATCACGCGCTGGGCGGCTCGCAGCGCCCGCAGGTAGGACTCGAGGATGCGGAAGTCCCCGCGGGGAAGCTGCGGGTACATACCGTCCGGCACCGTGCGCACGACCTGTAGCTCGACGTCACCCGCAGCCGGCGTCGACGCGACCGGCGGCAGCGTTTCGCCCGCAATCGCCTGCCAGCGCATCGCGAAGTTCTCGGCGACATCCTGGACCGCGGGGCCGCTGATTCGTGCCGCGACGTCGTGCCAGCCCTTCGCGCCGCGCGAGGGGTGATCCTGCGTGTCCCAGCGGTCGCCGTCGAGGTTGGTGAGGTCGATGCCGCCGACGAAGGCAACCCGATCATCGATCACGATCGTCTTCTCATGGTGGCAGTGCATCGGCCGCTCCCGCGCGTCCAGCACACATTGCACGCGGCTCTCGCCCGCGAGTTGGTCGCGCACCTTGCGCACATCCCTCCGCCAGGGGCGCAGGATGGGGAGGGGCGCGCCTGCCCACACCAGAACCCGCACTGGGACGCGGGCGGCAGCCTCGACCAGCAATCGCCGGAGGACCGTCGGGTTCGCGTCGCGTGTCAGCGCGAAATCCGGCGTGACGTGCCAGCCGGTGAGGTGGACGTGTGATCGGGCGTCCGCAATTGCGACCGCCATCGCGCGGAATGCCTCGGCGCCGTCGATCAGCACCGCGACGGCGTTGCTTGGCCGTGGTGGCGGATCACCGACGGCCCAACCGCCCGACATCGGATCGCTGGCCGGCATCCAGCCGACATGCCGCAGCCGCCGCCGGTGGTGCGCAATGGTCAGCCGCTCGACCAGCTGGCCGAGCGCGCCATCGGCCACGTCGAATGGGCTTTTTGTCGGCACGTCCGCTTCAGGGTAGCTGCTACGCTTCGCCGGATGTCACATCAGATCATCCAGCTCATCACCGCGGGTGGGCTCATCGCCATCTTCCTGACGATGGCCGCGGAAAGTGCGGGGATTCCTATCTCGAGCGAAATCGTCGTGCCGCTTGGCGGCGCGCTGGCCTCGCAAGCCAAGCTCTCCTTCGTCGGCGTCGTTATCGCCGCGAGCGCCGGCAACCTGCTCGGCTCGCTGATCGCGTACCTGCTCGTGCGCCGGTACGGCGAGGTGCTGATCCTCGGCCCCGGCCGGCGCGTGGGCCTCACCGCCGGTCACCTGCGGCTCGCGAATCGGTTCTTCGATCGATGGGGTCTGTTCGCGGTGTTCGCCGGCCGCCTGCTCCCGGTGATTCGCACCTACATCTCGTTTCCGGCTGGCCTCTCGCGCATCACGGTCGTGCCGTTCACCGTGGCGACCATCCTCGGGGCTGTGCTGTGGAACCTGGCGCTCGCGTTTGCCGGCTTCAAGCTGGGCCAGAACTACGAGCGGGTGGCGAATGCCCTCGGTCCGTTCACGCTCCCGCTGGCGATTCTCCTGCTGCTCGCCATCATCGTGGCTTACTACTACGGGCGGCGCATCGGGGAGACCGAGGCCGCTTAACGGACCGCGGCGACGATCTCCGGGTCGAGACCCGGATATTTCTTGAACTCCGCGGCCCGCTCTTGCTTGAGGCGTTGCACCCACTGCTGGTACTCGTCGGACCGCCCGGTCCGCTGGTACAACCGGCGGGGCTGGAGCACCTCGACGTCGTCGACCCCTGGGACGCCTTCGGCCACCTCGTAGCCGAAGTCTGGATCTTTCGTCCAGGCGATGGTGCCTTCGGCGATCGCCTTGACGATCGCGCTCGAGTACTCGATGGTGACTTTCTTGCTGCCAGCGGACCCGTCGCCGCCACCGACGCTCCCGGTGTTCATGAGATAAACCTCGAAGGGGCGTGAGCGGTGCAACTCGAGGAAGCGATTCCCCTGCTGCTCGTGCCGGAGCGGGAAAAACGGATTGGTCCCGGGCACCCGCAGCGCCTTCCCCATCTCGTCCTTGCCACCGGCCGAGGTGCCCTGGGTCTCGCCGAGCATGAAATAAGCCGCCGCGTGCGCCGAGTCGAGCCGGGCGACGCCGGGGATGATGTTGTCGTTGCGGTTGAGAATCAAGAGGACGTCGGCCGGCCCGATGTTGCGCGCATCTTCGACCCAGCCCAGCGCCGAAAGCACAAACGTGGCACGGCCATTCTGGGTGTAACTGGTGTCGAAAAAGTCCACCGGCCCGCCGTTCTCCTTCTGCGACACGTTCTCCAGGTAGGCGTCCCGCTTGGTCACCGCGCCATAAATCGTCGGCTCGTGTTTCGGATCCAGGCCGAAGGTCTTTGCAAAGCAGCCGTTCTCGGTGCCGTAGATCCTTCCCTGGGGCATGAGGGCGACGAAGTCGTCCTGGACCGGCTTGGAGTTGTTTTGCCGGGTGAAGGTCGTGGTCGTCTTGCCGGTGCCGCTGAGGCCGACGATGAGAAGGACGCGCTGCTGGCTGCCGACGGGCACCACCTTGCAACCGGCATGCAGGGCCAGGCCGCCGGCATCGTAGACCTTCTTGTTCCACATCCGCAAGCCGCCCTTCTTCGACTCGCCGAAATAGTCGGAGTTGATCACCCGGGTGATGCCCGCCTCCAGGTCGACGAAAATCGCGCGGTCGCTGGGATAGCCCGGCGCCGTCAGGTTTGGGGTGTCGATGATGGTGATCTCTGGCTGCACGCCCCGGCCATTGATCGGGTAATAGAGGTGACGCTGCATGCCGGCGACATTCGCGTTGCGCGCCTCGATGATGAGCCGGGCCGGGGTCAGGAACTTCGCCTCGTTGCCGATGTACCCGTCGACGACCACCATCTCCTGGCCCCGGATGTAGTCGTCCTGGATCTTGGCCCACTTGCGCCCCTCTTCGGGCGTTACGGTTTGTGCCGTGTGCTCCTGGGGGCGGTCGGTGACGATGTAGGTGCTCTTGGTACTGCGCGAATCGACCCGCGTATGGACGTTGTAGTTGTCGTAAATGGTGCGCCGCGCGTTCGGCATCCTGGCGGTCAGCGCTCGCAACTCATCGGCGGTCGGTTGGTCGATCAGATGCTTGGAGGCCGGGATATACCCGCTTCGGATCTCGATGGTCACTGACTCAAGGATACCGGGAAGGGCTGCGGCGACTAAAGGCCCATGACGCCGACGAGTTCCTTGACCGAGTCCGCGGATCGTTGCAGGGCGGCACGCTCGTCGTCTAACAGCTCGAGCTGAATGATCTCCTCGGCGCCGCCCGCCCCGAGCTTCACCGGCACGCCGACGAACAGACCGCGGATGCCGTACTCGCCCTCGAGCCGGACGGCGCAGGGCAGAATCTGCTTGCGGTCGAACATGATCGCGTCGACCATCTCGGCGACCGCGGCCGAGGGCGCGTAGTAGGCGCTGCCGGTCTTTAGGAGGTTGACGATCTCGGCGCCGCCATCGCGGGTGCGCTTGACGATGGCATCGATGCGATCGGGCTTGATCAGCTTGCTGATCGGGATCCCGGCCACGGTGCACATCCGGGCCAGGGGAACCATGGTATCGCCATGCCCTCCCAGCACGTAGGCCTGGACGTCGCGCACCGAGGCATTGAGCTCCTGGGCGATGAAGGTTCGAAAGCGCGCCGTGTCGAGCACCCCCGCCATGCCGACGACGCGCTGACGGGGAAATTTGCTCACCTCATGAGCCAGCTGTGCCATCGCGTCGAGCGGGTTGCTGACGATGACCAGGATGGCGTCGGGCGATCGGCGCACCAACTCCTGGGTGACACCGCGGACGATGTTCATGTTGGTCTTGACCAGGTCATCGCGTGACATGCCCGGCTTGCGCGGCACGCCCGACGTGATCACGCAGATCGTCGAGCCGGCGGTCTCCTCGTAGGCGTTGGTCCCGGTAATCAGCGAGTCGTAGCCGACGATCGGCCCCGCCTCCAACATGTCGAGCGCCTTGCCCTGGGGCAGGCCTTCCACGATGTCGACCAGCACGATGTCCGCATAGCCGCGCTCGGCGAGGCGCTGTGCCAGGGTGGCGCCGACGTTGCCGGCGCCGACGACCGTGATCTTCGAGCGACCCATCCGCACGCTACCGTAGCAAATCCACCTCGGGCGTCGTTACACTCCGTCGGGATGGCGGGCATGCTTCAAGCGAGCGAGCGGCGGTTTCTCCGGACGTTGCACGAGTCCGCGGTGCGCACGCATCTGACCTGGCCCAGCATGCTCGTGCTCAGCGCCTTCTGGTTCGCGATTGCCTACGTGATGCAGCCGCTGGGCGGCACCATCATCCCGCTGCTGGTCGACCGCTTCACCGACCCGATGACGATCCACCTCGGACCGTTCGCCATCGCGGCCGACGTCAACACCTACGTCGCCGCGCTGGATACGGTCGGCGCAGCCTTCGCCATCGTCTGGCAACCGGCGATCGGGGCGATCAGCGACAACAGCCGGTTCGCGCTCGGGCGCCGTCGCCCGTTCATCGCGATCGGTGTCATCGGCGACGTCATCTTCCTCACGCTGATCGCGTTTGTCACCTCGTTCTGGGGACTGCTCCTCGCCTACGTCTTCTTCCAGATCGCGTCGAACACCGCCCAGGGCCCCTACCAGGGCATGCTGCCCGACCAGGTGCCGCAAGACCAGCGCGGCGAGGCCTCCGGCTACTACGGCCTGATGAACATGGTGGGCACCATTGTGGGTTTCCTCGTCGTCGGCGCACTGCTGATTCCCACCCATCATGTCCGGCTCGCCATCCTCACCCTGCCCGTGGTGATCGCCGTGGCTGGCGCGCTGGTGATCTTCGGCGTGCCCGATCGCCGGCGCACGTCCGCATCGGATCAGCGCCTCCATCGGTCGGTGCTCCTGAGCGTCGCCATCGACGCGAAGCGATATCGCGACTTCGCCTGGTTGATGGTGTCCCGACTCTTCTTTCTGATGGCGCCCGTGGCCATCGGGACCTACGCCTTCAACTTCATCCGCTTCACGTTCAACTACTCAGAGGGAAAGGCGTCGCTCTACAGCAGCGCCCTACAAGCGACCATCCTTGTGCTCGCGGCCGTGCTCTGCATGACGGCCGGCTTCCTTGCCGAGCGTTACGGCAAGAAACGGTTGATCACGGCCGCCTGCCTGATCGGCGCGGTGGGTTCGACACTGCTGATCTTCGCGCCCAGCCTGCCCTGGATCCTCGGCTTCGGGCTGATCGTGGGCATCTCCCTCGGCACCTTCCTCTCCGTCGACTGGGCGTTCATGACCGACCTGATCCCCAAGGCCGAGGCGGGTCGCTACATGGGGGTCTCGAACATCGCGACCGCCAGCGCGGGGCTGATTGCGCGGCCGCTTCTGGGGCCGATCATCGATGCCTTCAACAACAACCGAACCAGCGCCGTCGGCTATCGTGTGATGTTCGGGATCGTCACCGGCTTCTTTTTGATCGCGTTGCTCACGCTGCAGCCGGTGCGCGAGATCAAGGTCGAGTAGGTCTCCGACCCGCGCCGTCGGATATCGGGACTAGGGGGACCGAGCAGCCGGGCCTCAGTCGATCGCAGGAAGGCTGACGGCGACTTCCGTCCCCTTGCCCTCGGTGCTTGTCACCGCGATCTCGCCCTTGTGCGCATCGACGATCCACTTGGCGATCGCGAGTCCGAGCCCGCTGCCGCCGTTCTCGCGGGTGCGCGCCTTGTCCGCGCGGTAGAAACGTTCGAAGATATGCGGGAGATCGCTCGTCGGGATCCCCTCACCGGTGTCGGTCACCGTGACCTGTGCGCGGCCGTTCTGGCGAACCACCCCCACCGACACCTTCCCACCCGAAGGCGTATGCGTCAGGGCGTTGTCGATAAGGATCAGCAGGAGCTGACGGACGCGAACCAGGTCGGCGTCGACGCGCACCCCGCCATTCAGGTCGGGACGGAGCTGCACACCCCGTTCGTCCGCCAGGGGCGTCGCCTGTGTGATCAGGCCTTCGACCACCTCGTTGAGCTCGATCGGCCTGGGATCGAGGCGGAGCTGCCTGGCATCGGCCAGGGCGAGCGTCGTCAAATCGCCGACGATGCGGTTGAGCTGTTCAACTTCCTGGACGATGCTTTGTCCATAGGTGCGGGTCTGCCCATTCGATCGCCGGAGCCAGGCGTCGACGTTGGTCCGGATCAAGGTGAGCGGCGTGCGCAGCTCGTGCGAAGCATCGGCCACGAACTCGCGCTGGCGCTGGAAGGCTCGGCTGATCGGTCGCAGCGAGCGGGTCGCCATCAGCAGCGAGGCAAGGGCGCCGAGGATGATCCCGATCGCGGACGCCAGCACGAGCTGCCGCACCAGCCCCGACAGCGAGTCGCCCACCCACGAGACCGGCTGCGCTACCTGCATGACGCCGACGACCTTTTTCGACTTCGGGTTGACGACCGCGCTGGTGTGCACCATGTAGAGGTCGGTGCCGTTCGAGACGCGCGTGTCCTCGGACTGGCCGGCCCTGGCGGCGGCGATCGGCTCGGTCAGGCTCGGGCTGTTGAAGAGCTTTTTGAGCGCGGGCTGCGGCTGGCTGACCTCCTGGCCTTTATTGTCCAGCACGCGAACGAAGGTATCGGCGACGCTTGGGTCGAGCAGTCCCTGCGCATTGACCGAGACCGTATCCGTTGCCACGACCTCTTTGGCGGCCTGGCTGACCGCATGCTTCAGGTCGCTATCGGCCTTCGCCTGCAGCGACTGGGAGACGGTGACGTAGACGATCAGATCGAAGAAGCCAAGGATCAAAACCAGCAGGACGAAGTACTGCGCAGCGAGGCGCACCAGCGCACCCCGGAAGATCATCCCGACAGCCGATACCCGACCCCATACACCGTTTGGATGAGCTTCGGGGAGCGGCCCTCGTCGATCTTGTCGCGCAGGTAGGAGATGTAGACCGCGACGCGATTGGTGGTGCCTTCGAAGTTGTAGTCCCAGACGCGCTCCGCGATCTGCGCTTGCGTCAAGACCTGGTTGGGATGGCGCATCAGAAACTCCAGGAGCGCGAACTCCCGCGCGGTCAACTCGACCGGATTATCACCACGCCGAACCTGATGCGTCTTCAAGTCGAGGACCAGGTCCGCGACCTGCAATCGGTTGGCATGCCCATTCTTTTGTTCGCGTCGCATCAAGGCGCGCAAGCGGGCCAGCAGCTCCTCGAACGCGAAGGGCTTCGGCAGGTAGTCGTCGGCGCCGGCGTCGAGGCCCGCGACCCGGTCGTGGATCTGGCTGCGCGCGGTGAGCATGATGACCGGCGTCTGGATGCGATTCTGGCGCAACCAGCGGCAGACCTCCATCCCATCCTTCTTGGGGATCATGAGGTCGAGGATGATCGCGTCATAGCGCGCTGTCTCGGCAAGCTCCTGGGCTCGTTCGCCATCCGACGCGATGTCGACGGCGTAGCGTTCATCCTCCAGGAGCTGCTTGAGCAGCGTCGAGAGCTTGCGCTCGTCCTCGACGAGGAGGAGGTTCATGGACTTTACCGCCTCCAAGTCTAGCGGTTCGGCCGGCCAGCTTTGGCAACGGCCAAAAGCCGAGCTTAAATCGCGACGGCGGCGGCGGCGGACCCGCGCTGGACGGCGAGCTCAGGCCCGGTGAGCAGGTGGTTGCCCGAGATCCGCGAGCCGCTATCCAGGAACTTCCCGAGGCTGGCGCGGGCGCGTCGCACATTCCAGCCGAGGATGTCGCAGTACTCGACGAAGATCTGGCCGGCAAAGAACCGTTGGGCTTCCGACTGATAGGCGTCCACGCTCAGATCGGCGACCGCCTGCCAGATGACTCGCGTCAAGAGCGACTGGACCGCTTCCAGCGGAATATCGGGTTCGGTAGCGCCTTTTCTCATTCCCTTCCTCCGCAGTGACCCCTCGCACGGCCGCTTTGCCGTGCCACTTGAATGATAGTTTCGCTAATTTAACAAGTGTTACCGATAATGTCAACCACGACGCCGGGGACCTGTTGCAGTTCTGGGATTCTGTCCTCCCTGAGTAGTTCTGTGATTTTGTCCTCCCATGCAAGGGGACAGGATCACGTTGACTCGCTCTGAACAGCGCCGCCTGCTCGTGTTGAACCATTTGCTGTCGGGGGCGCTGGTGAATCCGCAAGCCGCCAGCCTGCTGGGCATCTCGGTTCGCCAGGTTCGGCGGCTGCGTCGCCGCTCTGAGGCGGAAGGGGCCGCTGCGCTGAGCCATGGAAATCGCGGCCGGCGGCCCAGCCACGCCCTGGCGCCGGGCCTGGCCACCCGGGTCATCGAGCTGGCCAAGACCAAGTATGTGGGCTTCAATCAACACCACTTCACCGAGATGCTGGCCGAGCACGAAGGCCTGGAGCTCTCCGTGTCGAGCGTCTACCGGATCCTGCGTCAGGCCGGCATCGCCGCCCCCCGCCAGCGACGTCCGCCCCGGCACCGGCGCCGACGGGACCGGTATCCGCGGGCCGGCATGTTATTGCAGATCGACGGCAGCCGCCACGACTGGTTGGAAGGCCGGGGGCCAATGTTGAGCTTGGTCGGCGGCATCGACGACGCTACCGGGTTGGTGCCCTGGGCGACCTTCCACGACCAGGAGGACGCCCATGCCTACTTCGAGCTGCTCCGCGCGGTGATCCGCCGCCACGGCATCCCCCTGGCCCTCTACTCGGATCGACACGGCATCTTTTTCAAGACCAAGGACAAGGAGCTCACCCTCGAAGAGGCCCTCGCTGGTCGGCGCGAGCCGACCCAGTTCGGTCGGTTACTCGAGGAGCTCGGGGTCCAGCTGATCCTGGCCCGCTCGCCCCAGGCCAAGGGCCGGGTGGAGCGGCTGTGGGGCACCTTTCAAGACCGGCTCACCAGCGAACTGCGACTGGCCCACGCGTGCACCGCGGCCGACGCCGAAGCGGTCCTGCATCGCTACCTCCCCCAACACAATCGCCGCTTCACCGTGCCGGCCAATGATCCCGAGCCCGCCTGGCTGCCCTGGCCCAAAGATCGCCGACTCGACGAACTGTTCTGCTTCAAGTACCGTCGGGTGGTGGGCAACGACCACACGGTTCGGTTGCGCTCGTACCGGATCGACATTCCGCCCCAACCCAACCGGCTGAGCTTTGCCCGGGTTGAGGTCGAGCTGCGCGAGCATTTCGACGGCCGCCTCCAGGTGGTCTATCAGGGGCGATGTTTGGCCCACGCGCGCGTCGAGCCCAAGAGCGTTTATCGGGTCCAGGCGAACGGTCACTCCGTCGCCCCTTCGCAGGACCCCGCACCGATCGCCGACCCTCTTCCCGCCGCGCCCAAAACCACTTGGCGACCCGGCTCCAACCACCCTTGGAAACGCACCTATCTGAACATGCACAAATGACAAATTCACTGAACCACTACGAGGATGGATTCACTGATCTACGACACCACGACGCCGGGGACCGGCCGTTGGGTGCCCCAGCAGGCCGGCCGCCCGCAACTGGGGACCGAGGCGCGTCAGCTGGCGGGCTGCGGCCAGCGGAACGAGCGCGACGTGCGGGATCTGCTCGAGGTGCCCGGCGATCGGCCACAGGTCCTCCGTGCTGGTCATCCAGCGCAAGCCGTCGAAGCGAGCGAGATTGACCGGCCGGCCGTGCCCGCGCAACGTGCGCTCACCCGCAAGGTTGAAGTACTGCTCGAAGTACGACATCGCAAGCTCGCGCAGCGTCCGGTAGACGGGCTCGCGAAAGCGCAGCCCTGTGAATTTGCTGGTGGCGATCGCGCCCCAGAGGCGATGCCGCCGAAAGACCGCGATCACGTGATCCTCGTCGCGGACCGCCGTCAAATCCATGATCAGGGGCGGGTCGCCCTGGACGCGCAACGCCGCGGCCGCCAGCACCGCGCCTTCGATGCAATTCGCGGTTCGATCCGCCAGGACTCGCCGCGGCGATCGGAAGGTCTCGCCGTCGGACTCCGTGTTGTACGGAAGATCGTCCAAGAACCGCTGGATCTTCGCCGGCGTGTCCAGCTGCCGGCGAAAGACCGCCAGCTCCGCCGCCCTCAGCTCAGCGAGTGCGCGGGCCATGGGCGGCTGTGGCAAAATCTGTAGTTCGACGCGGCTGTGGTGAAATCGGTAAACACGCCAGGTTCAGGGCCTGGTGGGCGCAAGCCCTTGAAGGTTCAAGTCCTTTCAGCCGCACTCCACTCCAGATATCACCTTCCCACTTCGTAGTACCAGTCGGTGATATATGCGTATCGTTCCTCGGGTTCGACCGCCGAGTCGATGTGGACCCCGTGGAATCGGCGGCTGATCGCCATCACATAGCGCGGGCTGTAGAGAAAGACGGCAGGAATTTCCTTGGCGAAGTCTTCCTGGAACGTCATGTACGCCTTCGCCCGCGCCGTCAGGTCGAGCGTGTTGCGCCCAGCCTCGAGGTCGCTGTCGATGAAGACATTCTTCTTCATCCCGGAGAAGTTGAACCCGCCCGCATGCGACTGTGACGAATGCCAGAAGGTGTAGACATCGGGGTCCGGCCCGTTGTCGAAGGCGGTCAGGGTCATGTCGAAGGTCCGCGGGTTGAGGTAGTCGTGGATCAGCGACGCGGTTGTGACCGGCCGGACTTCGGCCACGATGCCGACCTGGGCCAGCTGGTCTGCCACCTTGGCCGCGACCCGCTCGTAGGGTGGCACGTCGCTGGATACCGTGAGCCCGAAGCTGAGGCTCACCGTGCCCTTGGTGCGGATGCCGTTGACCAGCGCCCAGCCCGCATCGTCGAGCAGCTTGGCGGCGGCGGTGGGGTCGTAGGCCGGTTGCTGAGCGGCGCTGTCGTACGCCCAGCTGATCGAGCGAGGAATCGGCCCGTCATCCGGCACCGCCTGACCACCGAGCACGTCGCGAATGATGCCGGCTCGATCGATCGATTGCGCGATCGCCTGGCGAACCACGACGTCCTGGAAGTACGGTTCGTCACTCTTCAGGTTGAAGAGCAGCTCCGTATATTGATAGGTCAACGCGGTGAGCACGCTGACCTGCCGGTTGGCTCGCTCCTGCGCGGCGCCCGAGGGCGTGAGATTGGCGAGCCCGTCGATCTGCCCGCGGTCGAGAGCGTCGAGCGCGGCTGCCTGCGACGGGAAGCTGCGGATCATCATCGTGTCGAGCCACGGTCGCCGCCAGGCGAACGGGTTGCGTTCGAGCTGGATCCGATCCCCCAGGTTGGCCACCAGCCGGAAGGGACCGGTGCCGACTGGGTTGAGGTTGGGCGAGGCCGAGGCGAGCTCCGCCATCGGCTTTCCAGCGAGCAAGTGGCCCGGCAGGATGTCGAGGAGTTCAAGGTTGGCCAGGAACCCGGCATTGTGGCCCGGGAGGGCGAAGCGAACGTGGTTCGAATCGACCGCGGTGGCAATGATGTCCTTCCAGCTCTGGTTGAGCACGGTCCCCGGAAACTGCGGGTCCTGGACGGTGCGGACGGTAAAGACGACGTCGTCGGCGGTCACCGCGGTCCCATCCGACCAGCGGGCGTTCGGCCGGATGGTGAAGGCGTAGGTCCGCCCGTCCGGACTCACCTCCCAATGGGACGCGAGCCGGCCCTGGATCGTTCCGGTGGGCAGCACCCGGACGAGAGGCTCGAAAAGGAGCGCGTCGAGGTCGTTGGAGCCCGCCGTTGCTGCTCCGAAAAGTGGGTTGAGCGAGCCGAGCTGCCCGACCACGCCCTCGACGAAGGTACCACCGCTTCGCGGGGCTTCTGGCGCCAGGATGACGCCCCGAAACACGAGCACGAGAATCGTCAGCAGTGCGAGGAGCGGCACGCCCACCGCGGTGGCGAGCAACCCGCGACGGATCAAACTCTGATGTAGACGACGGAAACCACCACGAAGAGGACGACCAGTCCGATCGTGGCATAGAAGAGGTTCTTCTCCAGCCCGCGCTTGGTGCGGTAGCCGCCGCCCGAATCTCCGCCGCCCCCGATGGTGCCACCGAGCCCGCTTGCCTTGGGCGTCTGCAGCAGCACGCCGAGCATGACCAGCAGCGCGAGGGTGAGTTCGACGATACCGAGAAAGGCTTTCATCCTATTTAGGGCCGCTGAATTATACCGCCAATACGCCGCGGCGTAAGGCGAATCGCCTGCGGCCTATCGCGTTGACATATACACAAATCAGTAGTAGTATGCGGGCGTGTACGGCCCGGTCCACCGCCTCCGGTTGCCCCTCCTCCTCCTGGCGCTGCTGGCCGCCTCCTGTGCCCCGGGCCGTACCCCCTCCACCGTCGCCGTGGCGTTCCCAGCGATTCCCGCGGCACCGATCGTCAGCGGCGCCGACCGTCTGGTCCCGTTGCCGGACGGGCCGAGCGCCTTTGCTGCGATCGTTGCCGAGCTGCGCCGCGCGAGGCATTCGATCGACCTCGAGCTCTACGAGTTTCAGCGGCCCGACCTGGCCGCGCTCCTGCTCGACGCCCAGGACCGCGGGGTGGGGGTCACCGCCATTGAGGACCCGTCGGAGCGCAGCAGCCGGCCGATCTGGACGCAGCTCGAGCAGGGCGGCATCCGTGTCGTGGCGTTTCCGGTCGAGCGGTTGACCATCGACCACGTGAAGCTCCTGATCGTCGACGGCGTCGAGGCGATCGTCGGCGGCATCAACTGGGGCACGCACTCGCGCGTCAACCACGACTTCGACGTGCTGGCGGTGGGGCCCGTCGTCGACAACCTGGAGCGGGTGTTCCGCCAGGATCTCGCCCTCGCGGGCGAGGCGGCGGCCCTACCGGTGCCGGTGGCCGACCGGCAGGTCCAGGTGCTGGTGACCCACCCGGGGGAGGGGATTCGGGGCGCGGTGCTGGCCGCCATCCGCGCCGCCCAGCGTTCGATCGATATCGAGATGTTCGTGCTCAGCGATCGCCTCGTGCTCGAGGCGCTGGTCTCCGCCGCGCGTCGTGGGGTCCGGGTTCGCGCGGTTCTCGACCCGACCCAGCCGCAGAACGCGGCTACCCTGGCGGAACTCGAGCTCGCAGGCGCCATGGTGCGCCTGTATCATCCGGCGGGCGATGAGTTGCTGCACGCCAAGCTTGGGATCTTCGACAGGGAGACGGTGCTCTTTGGCAGTTGCAACTGGTCGCGCTCGGGATTTACGCGCAACCATGAGCTCGACCTTTTGGTACGCGACGCGACGCTGGCGGGCGTCTTTCTCAGCCGGCTCGAGCAGGACTGGGTGACGTCAGCGCCGTGAGGTCGCTGCCCGTCATCTCGGCGGGTGGGGTCAGCCCGACCACGCGCAGCAGCGTCGGTGCGATATCGCCCAGCTTGCCCCCCTCCCGTAGCGACTTGATGCCGGCATCCCCGGCGAGGATGAATGGGACCGGGCTGGTCGTGTGGGCGGTGAGCGGCGCGCCGTTTTCGTCAATTTTCAGTTCGGCGTTGCCGTGATCGGCCGTGATCGCCAGGATGCCGTGAGCTGGAAGCACCGCGTCCGCGATCCGGCCGAGCATGGCATCGACGACCTCGACCGCCCTGACCGTTGCCGGGAAGACGCCGGTGTGCCCGACCATGTCGGGATTCGCGAAGTTCACCACGATGAAGCGGTACCGGCCACTTCGCAGGCGGTCGAGGAGCTCATCGGTGAGGGGGCGAGCGCTCATCTCGGGGTGGGTGTCGTAGGTGGGGACTCGAGGCGAAGGGACGAGCAGCCGATCCTCGCCGGGGAACGGCGCCTCGCGCCCACCATTGAGGAAGTAGGTGACGTGCGCATACTTCTCCGTCTCGGCGGTATGGAACTGCTGCCAGCCGGCATTGGCCACCGCCTCAGCCAGCACGCCGGGCAGCGGCTCGTCGGGAAACGCGACCTCGGCCGGGAGTCCTTTCTCATACTCGGTGAAGGTGACGAAGTGCGCGAGCCGGGGCCGGTGCCGGCGCTCGAAGTGGTCCCAGGTCTCATCCACGATGGCGTGGCTCAACTGACGGGCCCGGTCCGGCCGGAAGTTGAAACAGACCACGCTGTCGCCATCGCCGATCGGCGGCGGGGGTGACTCACCCGGTGGCACGATGCGGGTCGGCACCAGAAATTCGTCGGTGATGCCCTTGTCGTAGCTCTGTTGGATGAAGGTCACCGGGTCGGGCGCGCTTGGTCCATTCGCCTCCACCACGGTTCGATAGGCGCGCTCGGTCCGGTCCCAGCGCTTGTCGCGGTCCATCGCGTAGTACCGGCCGCTGACCGACGCAATCCGCCCGGTACCGATGGTCCCGATGCGCTCGACGAGCTCGGCCATGTAGCCGGCCGCGCTGGTTGGCGGCTCGTCGCGACCATCGGTCAAGGCATGAAGAAAGACGTTGGTCACCGCCAGCGAATGCGCCATCTCGAGCAGCGCATACACATGTTGGGTCGAGCTGTGGACGCCACCTGGGGAGACCAGGCCCATCAGGTGCAACGCGTGGCCGGAAGCCGCGGACGACATTGCCTTGCTGAGCACCCGGTTCTTGTAGAAGCTCCCGTCCTCGATGGCGAGGTTGATCCGGGTGAGGTCCTGATAGACGATCCGGCCGCCGCCGATGTTCAGGTGGCCGACCTCAGAGTTGCCCTGCTGACCCTCGGGCAGTCCGACCGGGAGACCGGCAGCGGCCAGCGTCGTGTGCGGCCACCGCTGCCACAGCGCATCCCAGTTCGGCGTCCTGGTCGCCGCAATGGCGTTGCCGAATGAATCGGTGCGGTATCCCCAGCCGTCGATGATCACGAGCACGAGGGGGCGCACCGGCGCATTCACGCTCGCGCCGACTGGACGACCTCGGCCGTAGCCCGCACGATCGCGGCGAAGTCGGCGGCCTTCAGGCTGGCGCCGCCGACCAGTGCCCCATCGATCTCCGGCTGTTCCATCAAGCTCCGCGCGTTGGCCGTGTTCACGCTGCCGCCGTAGAGGATGCGCATCTCGGACGCAAGCGGGCCGAATGTCCCCGCCAGCAGGCCGCGGATCAGGCCCATCGTCTGGTTGGCGTACTCGGGCGTGGCAGCGCGTCCGGTCCCGATCGCCCAAACCGGCTCGTAGGCGATCGTCAGGTCGATGGCGCGCTTCACGTCGATGCCGTAGAGCGCGGCGCTGAGCTGGCGCGTGATGACCTCTTCGGTGCGCCCGAGATCGTGCTCCTCGAGGGTCTCGCCCAGGGCCAGGATGACCTTCAGGTTGTGACGGAACGCCGCCTGCAGCTTGCGGTTGAGCTGTTCGTCGGTCTCATTGAAAAGCTGGCGCCGCTCGGAGTGTCCGATCAGCAGGTAGTGGCACCAGCCCGCCAGCATCTTTGGCGAAATCTCGCCGGTGAAGGGTCCCTGGTCTTCCCAGGAGGCGTTCTGTGCGCCCACCTCGATCGGGCAACCGCGGAGCGCGTTCGCGATCTCCCACAGCATCACGGCCGGCGGCAGGATCACGACGTCGACGAGCGTCGTAAACGGATCGAGATCGTGCCGGAGGTGCAGCGCGTACTCCAGCCCCTCGGGAACGGTGAAGTGCATCTTCCAGTTGCCGGCGATCAGCGGCCTACGCATCGTTCTTGTCACGCAACACTGCGATCCCCGGGAGCATCCTGCCTTCGAGGAATTCCAGGGTCGCCCCGCCACCGGTGGACACGAAGGACATCCGGTCGGCAAGGTGCTGCTTCTGCAAGGCGGCCACCAGGTCGCCGCCGCCGATGATCGTTTCCGCGTCACTGCCGGCCAGCCCTTCGGCCAGCGCATCAGTTCCCCGGTCGAACGGCGGAACCTCGTAGACGCCGAGCGGTCCGTTCCAGACGACGGCATGCGCCCCGTCGCAGGTCTGCAGGAAACGCTCGACCGTCATCGGGCCCACGTCGAGAACCTTCATGTCCGCGGGAACGGCGTCGATGGCGACCGTTGCCACCTTCACGCCGGGCCTGGCTTCGGCCGCGATCACCGCGTCGAGCGGCAGCACCAGCGTGCCACTGCCCTGCCCGGCCAAGGCAAGGAGCTCGCGGGCGACGTCGAGCTGGTCTTCCTCAACCAGCGAGCGGCCCATCTCCAGCCCTTTGGCCTTGAAGAAGGTGCAGGCCATGGCGCCGCCGATGCAGAGGCGATCCACCCGCTGCAGCAGGCTGCGCACCACGCCGATCTTGGTCGAGATTTTGGAGCCACCGATGATGGCCACCAGCGGATGGGGCGGGTCGACCATGATCCGTCCCAGCGTCTGGATCTCGCGCTCCATCAGCAGACCCGCGACCGCCGGCAGGTATTCGGCGATCCCAGCAGTGGACGCATGGGCGCGGTGCGCGGTGCCGAAGGCGTCGTTGACGTAGAGGTCGCCAAGGGCGGCGAGGTGTTTGGCGAAGGCTGGGTCGTTCTTCGTCTCCCCCGGGTGGAAGCGGACGTTCTCCAGCATCACCATGTCGCCGTCCTGCATCGCCCGCACGGCGGCCTCGACCGCCGGACCGATGGAGTCATCGAGATGACGGACCGGGCGCTCCATCAAGTCACTCAAGCGCTCGGCCAGCGGCCGGGTTCGGTACGCCTCGTCGACCTGGCCGTCGGGACGGCCCAGGTGCGTCATCAGGATGACCCGGGCGCTCCGCTCGACCAGGTCCTTGATGGTCGGGATGGCGGCGCGGATCCGGCTGTCGTCGACGATCCGGCCCGCCTCCATCGGAACGTTGAAGTCGACCCGCACGAGCACGCGCTTGCCGGCGAGGTCGACGTCACGGATGGTGGCTTTGTGCAGCGCGCCGCCGATGGTTGCGTCCGTGGTCAGTTCAGCCGGTCGCCCATGAACACGCTGAGGTCGACGACCCGGCACGAATAGCCCCATTCATTGTCGTACCAGGCGAAGACCTTGCCATGACGGTCACCGACGACCATCGTGAGTGGGGCGTCGACGATCGCTGAGTAGGGATTGCCCTTGAAGTCGCTCGAAACGAGCTCGTCCTCAGTAACGGCCAGGATTCCCTTGAGGTCGCTGGCGGCCGCTTCCCGCAGCGCCTCGTTGATGATCTCTGCCGAGACGGCATCCCGGGTCGTCACCGCGAGGTCGACCAACGAGACATCAGGAGTGGGCACGCGAAGGGAGATCCCATGGAACTTTCCCTTCAGCTCCGGCATCACTAGCGCCATCGCGGTCGCCGCGCCCGTGCTGGTTGGAATCAGCGACAGGGCCGCGGCGCGAGCGCGGCGAAGGTCCTTGTGGGGCGCATCGAGCAGGCGCTGGTCGCTCGTGTACGAGTGGATCGTGGTCATCAGCCCGGCTTCGATGCCGAAACTGTCGTGGATCACCTTGGCAACCGGGGCGAGGCAGTTCGTCGTGCACGAGGCATTGCTGACGACATGATGCTGTCGTGGGTCGTACCGTTCGCCGTTGACGCCCAGCACGATCGTGATGTCCTCGTTCTTTGCCGGCGCCGAGATGATCACTTTCTTCGCGCCACCCTTATCGATGTGGACCTTCGCCTTGGTGGCGTCGGTGAAGAGGCCCGTCGATTCGATGACGATGTCGATCCCCAGGTCTTTCCAGGGCAGGTTGCCTGGATCCTTCTCGGCAAAAACCTTGATGCGGGAGCCGTCGACGTTGAGCGCGTCGCCGTCGGCGCTGACGTCACCGGCGTAAGTGCCGAGGATCGAGTCGTACTTCAGGAGATGCGCCAGCGTCGGCGGATCCGTGATGTCGTTGACGGCGACGATCTCGAGGTCGGCGCGGCCGCGGGCGGCACGGTAAACATTTCGGCCGATGCGGCCAAACCCATTGATGCCAACCTTTACCGGCATGACGTCACCCTCCTTCTCAATCTATTAGACCATTTCGATTCGCCTGCACCACCAGTCGCCGCAGCCGATTCGCGACCGCGGACTTGCTGACCTGCGCCAGCTCAGCGAGCTCTTTCAGTCCGGCCCGAGGATGCGCGAGGCGAAGCTCGGCGATCTCGCGAAGCGCAGGCGCGAGCGTTTGGAGTCGAGCATCGCGTGCCTGCAGACGGCGGACCGCTTCGCGCTGCTGCAGCGCCGCGCGCAATCGCTTGTCGAGGTTCGCGGTCTCACCGTTGGTCCGCCGGTTGGCCTGACTGCGCATGTCGCGCAGGATGCGGTCGTTCTCGAAGCGCATCACGGCGCGATTGGCTCCCATCAGCCCGAGCAGGCGGGAAATCGGCTCGGCGCCTTTCAAGTAAAAGACGGTCCGGCCTCGACGTGTCGTTGACTTGAGCGGGATGCCGGTGCGCGCCGCGGCGGCGGCCACCAGCGTTGCCCCGTTTTCGGGCAATGCGAGCTCGAGGTGATAGGCGTCGGCCGGGTTGCCCAGCAGCCCGCGAGCCAGAAAGGCTCCGCGCAGGGTAGCCCGAGCGCAGCAGCTGTCAACCGAGCCTCGTCCGGCCGGCAGGGTCAGGCGCAACCGGTAACTGGGCCGCTTCTCGGTCGCGCCCTTGCGCACGGTCTCCACCCGACCGCCGGCAACTTTGGCCAGGTGGACGACCTTTCGCGCCACCGCGTTGCGGGGGATCCGCAGCGTGACCGGAGTGCCGTCTGGGCTTCCGACCAGCGCCTCGGCCAGAGCGGCGAGCTCGGCTTGCTGACAGCACGAGCGCGCCGGCTGGACATTGGCGAGCTCCGCCTTGACCTCATCCGTGAAGGACGCCCGGACCGCCATGACCTCAGATTACCTTCGGGAAATCCCGCAACCCTGACCTCGTAAACTGAGGCGGTGCTGATCAAGATCGGGATCGACCCGGTGCTGGTGACGATCGGGGGTCTGAAGGTCCACTGGTACGGGATCATGATCGCGATCGGCCTCTACGTCGGCATCCAGGTCGGCCTGCGTGAGGCGGCTCGCCGGGGCCTCAACCGGGACCAGCTGATGAACGTGGCCCTGCTGGCCGCCGTCCTCGGCATCATCGGCGGGCGCCTCTACTACGTCGTCCAGAACAACCCGGGCTTCTTCTGGCACCACCCGGCGGAGATCATCGCGGTCTGGCAGGGCGGCATGGCCTTCTTCGGAGCGATGTTCGGTGGATTGGTGGCGGTGGCGATCTCCGCCTGGCGGTGGCACATCCCCTTCTGGAGCCTGCTCGACATCGGAGCGCTGGGGATGACGATCGGCCAGGCGATCGGCCGCATCGGCAACATCATCAACGGCGACATCGTGGGCTACAAGACGAACGGCTGGGGGTTCGAATACACGAACCCGAACACGTTCGGGCCGCTCAACGTACCGGTCCAGCCGGCGAGCCTCTACGAGCTCCTGATCAGCCTGGCGCTCTTCGTGCTGCTGTGGAATCTGCGCACTCGGGTTCATCCCGAGGGCATGCTGGCCATGATCTACGTCGTCCTCTACTCGGTCAGCCAGTTCTTCATCTTCTTTCTGCGCGACAACATCGTCATCCTCGGCGGCCTCAAGCAGGCGCAAGTGACGTCCCTGGTGGTCATCGCGCTCACGCTCCCGGTGATTGCCTACCTGCTCCGCAGCGAACGCCTGGCGGGCCATCCCGACGTGCAACCGGCGGAAGCCCGACCAGCCGCGGAGGAAGTGCCGGGCTAAGCTAAGCCGCGCGCTTGCGGCGCTCGCCGCGCTTCAGCAGCAGTTCCAGGAAGCGCTCGGGCTGGAATTCCGCCTTCTCGACGATGGACTCGACTTTGCCCTCGAGCCGCTGCCGGTCCTCGGGCGTCAGGGTCTTGGCGGTATGAACCAGGATCGGTACCCGGCTCATGTCCTTGTCGCGGCGCAGGGCGGCGATCACCTCGTAGCCATCAACCCCCGGCATCACCAGGTCGAGAACCACCAGGTCAGGCTTATTGCGAAGCGCCTGCTCGATCCCCGCCCGGGCGTTATCCACCGAGCTGACCCGGACGTTGTAGGGCTTGAGGATGGCTTTGAGCAGGCTGACCGCCTGGGCATCGTCGTCGATCACCAGCAGGTTGGCGGGCATCTTCTTGGCCAGCTTGCCATCCGCCATCAAATCGAAGCGCACCATCAGTTGAACGAGCTGCTGGCGATCGATCGGCTTGACCAGGACCTCGCAATCCGCGATCGTCACGGCCGGCGCGTCGGGCGCAACCAGCAGCACGAGCGGGATCTCGCGGGTTCGCGGATCCTTGCGCAGCTCGCGGATGAGGGCGGGCGCGCCACTGGGCGGCAGCTGCCCGTCGATGAGGATGGCGAGTGGCTGGAGGTGCGACGCCTTCTCGAGCGCGCGCGGACCGTTGTCGACATAGATGACCTCGTAGCCGGCGCGCTTGAGGAACGGTTCGATTCGCTGTCGTGACCCGGCGTCGTGGTCCGCCACCAGGATGTCCGGCCGGCGGTCGCGGTCAACCACCGGAGCGGCGTCCGCGGGCGCGTGGGAGCCGGTCAAAGCGCGAACCGCCGACGTCAGCTTCATGGCACTTTCGTGCACATACTTGAGGTATTCGCGCCGCTCTTCGATGGTGAGCGGATGCGCGCGCTCGTCGAGCAAGACGCTCGAGAAGCCAAGCAGCGCGTTGAGTCGCGAGTTGATGAGATGACTCTGCTCGGCGCTGGGCGCACCCGACGCCGACACTGCCGCCTGCGGCAGGGCGACCACGCGCCGCTCCCGCTCCTGGCTCTCCTGCAGCAGCTTGCGCACCTGCTCCATTTCTTGGTTCTGGGCATGGATCTCGGCCGCCAGCGCCGTCCGGCGCGTCACCCAATCAGTCGCCAGCTTGTTCGACTGCTCGGTCAGCTCGGCGTGCCGCTCGACGAGCGCCTGGTACTCGGCCCGCTGCCCGACCAGGTCCCGGTCGACCGCCGCCAGGCGCTCCTTCACGCGCGCCTGCTCGGCGAGCAGCTGCTCGCGGTCGAGGCCCCACTGGATCTGGTCGGCCTGGAGGGCGTCCCGATCTTTCGCTACGATGCCGAGCTGCTCGCTTTGCCTGGCCAAATCCGTGGTGACGGCAGCGAACTCGGCCTGGCGCCGGGTGGCTTCCTGCTCGGCGGCCGCCAGCCGGTCCCGGGTGCCGCCCAACTCTCGTTCGGCGGCCCCCACCGCTTGCCGCGCCTGGTCACGATCGGCGGTCACCTGGTCGCGCTCCTGCTCGACCCGATGGACCGTCTTGCGCACGTCCGCCAGGGTCGCGTTCAGGGACTCGACCTGGGCCCGCAGCTTCTCCGCCTCGGCGTTGATGGCCTGGCGTTCGCCCGCCCACCGGCGGGCCGCCTCTTCGTGGCCGGCCAGCTCGGCCGACAGGGTCGTGGCGAGCGATTCGACGCGCGCCAGGAACTGCCGCCCGCTGACGACGGTTTCGCCGAGCGCGCTCGACAGGTTCGGCGAGTCCGGCACGCCCCTATAACGGTGGGGTGCCGCTTGGCTGGCACCTCGGCCGTTTTTGGCCCGGGCACGACGGGTTTGCTAGCTCGAGATGACTTCCGTCCGGCTCAGGTGGCCCTGGCCGGAGCGCTGGCCGGGCGGCTCGGGCGGGGTCCGCTGGGGCAGCTCCGGCGGCGCGTCGTGGGCCAGGATCTCGTTGCAGAGGGCGACGCACAGGTTGCAGATATAGACGTCGCTGGGGCCGGCCACCAACCGGACCTCACCCTGCGCCTTGCCACAAAACGAGCAGCGGCGGACCGGCCGATCCACGGCCCGAATTATCGCAGAGCCTCCGCGGCCGCGGCCATCAGAGCATCTCCTTGATGGCGACCGCCACCGGCCGGGTGATCCCCTTGACCGCCATCAACTCCTCGACGGTCGCGTTGCGGATGTTGTCGATGCTCCCGAACTGGCGCAGCAGCGCCCGGCGCCGGACGGGTCCCAGGCCGGTGATGCCGTCCAGCACCGAGACAAAGGCATCCTTCTTCCGGACCACCCGGTGAAACGTGATGGCGAACCGGTGCGCCTCGTCGCGGACCCGCTGAACCAGGAAGAGCGCCTCCGAGTCGATCGGCAAACGGATGGGCTCGCTCTGACCGGGCCGGAACAGCTCCTCCTGCTCCTTGGCGAGGCCGAAGGTCGAGACCGAGCTAAGCCCCATGGTTTCCATCACCTCGCGGGCAGCCGACAGCTGGCCCTTGCCGCCGTCGATCAGGACCAGGTCCGGCAGGTGGCTGAAGCTGGGCTCCTCCGGGATCCCCTCTTCCGACCGGGCGTGCCGGCTGAAGCGGCGGCGGAGCACTTCCTGCAGCATGGCGAAGTCGTTCGCGCCCTGGACGGTCTTGATCCGGAAGTGGCGGTAGTGGGCCGGTTTGGGGCGGCCGTCCTCGAAGACGACCATCGAGCCGACCGGGTACTTGCCCTGGATGTTGGAAATGTCGTAGCACTCGATCCGAACCGGGAGGGTCGGGAGCGCCAGGCGGGCCTGCAGATCGTTGAGCAGCGAGGCCGTCCGGTCGGCATCGTAGTCCAGCTTGATGCGCAGCTGGCGCATCGTCTCCTGCGCGTTGGCGGCGGCCTGCTGCAGCAACTCCCGCTGCTTGCCGCGCTGTGGAACCCGGACGGTGACGTTGCTCCCCCGGCGCTCGGTCAGCCACTGTTCGATCAACTCACGGTCGGGGAGCGCGGCCGGGACGAAGACCTCTTTCGGAATGTGGGTGGTGTTGACGTAGTACTGGCTGACAAAGGCATTCAGGATGTCGGCATCCGACTGCTCTTTGTCGAGGCCGACGAGATCGAAGTTCTCGGAGCCCGATAGCCGCCCCTCGCGCACGCTGAACACCCGGACCGAGCCCTGGCCGTCCGCGCGCGCCAGGCCGAAGAGGTCCTGGTCGTAGCGACCCATCGCCAGCACCTTCTGCCGCTCGGCCATGCGCTCCATGGCGTCGAGGCGATCCCGATAGCGAGCGGCAGCCTCGTACTCCAGCTTGTCGGCCGCCGCCTGCATCTGCTCCTTGAGCCGCCTCGCGACGTGGTCCGACCGCCCATCGAGGAAACTCGCCACCTGGTTCAGCTGCTCGTGGTAGTCCTCGCGGTTGATGAAGCCCGCGCAGGGCGCCGAGCAAAGGTTGAGGTGGTAGTAAAAGCAGGGGCGTCCGAGCGCGAACTCCGAGTCTTTGCAGCTGCGATAGGGGATGACACGCCGAACGGTTTTGAGCGTCGTCCGCAGGGCGATCGCGTGTGTGTACGGTCCCCAGTACCGGGCGCCGTCGTTCGCCGGCCGGCGGACCAGGGTGACTCGCGGGAAGTCCTCGTTCAAGGGCAATTTGATGTACAGGTAGTTCTTGTCATCCCGGAGCCGGATGTTGAACCGGGGACGATGGCGCTTGATCATGGTCTGCTCGAGCACCAGGGCTTCCTTCTCCGTCGCCGTGGTGATCACTTCGAACTCGTAGACGCGCGCGACCATGGCAGCGATGTGCTCGGGCAGGACGCTGGAAGCCTGGAAATAGTTCGGCACCCGGTTGCGCAGGCTGAGCGCCTTGCCGGCGTAAATCACCCGGCCCTGAGCGTCACGCATGAGGTAGACGCCCGGCGTCTCCGGCAGCGCCTTCAATCGTTCTCGAAGATATTCCGGCCGCTCCGTGATGGGAGCAGCCTTCTGGGTCGCGGTCGCCACGTCCTTAGGCTATCGCGAGCTCCGGGTCGAGGACACGCTTGAGGTACTGGCCGGTGTAGGACCGCCGGTTACGGACGATCTCCTCCGGGGTCCCCGCGGCAACGACTTCGCCGCCTTTGTCCCCGCCTTCCGGCCCAAGGTCGATGATGTGATCGGCGGTCTTCAGCACGTCGAGGTTGTGCTCGATGACGACGACCGTGTTGCCGGCATCGACGAGTCGATGCAGGACGTTGAGCAGCCGCTCGATGTCGGCGAAGTGCAGGCCGGTGGTCGGCTCGTCGAGGATATAGAAGGTCTTGCCGGTATCACGCCGGCTGAGCTCTTCCGTGAGCTTGACGCGTTGCGCTTCGCCTCCGGACAGCTGCGTGGCCGGTTGCCCCAGCCGGATATAGCCGAGACCAACCTCGCACAGGGTCTGCAGCTTGCGCTTGATCTTCGGGATACGGTCGAAGAACTCGGTTGCCTCTTCGACGCTCATGTCGAGCACGTCGGCGATTGTCTTGCCGCGGTAGGTGACCTCGAGCGCCTCCTTGTTGTAGCGCTTGCCCTTGCAGACTTCGCAGGGCACGTAGACGTCCGGCAGGAAATGCATCTCGATCTTGATGATGCCGTCGCCTTCGCAGTTCTCGCAGCGGCCGCCCTTGACGTTGAAGCTGAACCGGCCCGGCTTGTAGCCCCGCACCCGCGCCTCGGGCATCTGGGAGAACAGCTCGCGAATGTACGTGAACACGCCGGTGTAGGTCGCCGGGTTCGAGCGCGGCGTCCGGCCGATCGGCGACTGGTCGACGTTGATCACCTTGTCGATGAAGCCGAGGCCGGAGACCTCGCGGGCGGTGCCCGGACGATCCTTCGCACGGTAGAAGTGCTGCGCCAGGCGCCGGTACAGAATGTCGCTCACCAGCGTGCTCTTGCCCGAGCCGCTCACGCCGGAAACGCAAATCAATTTGCCCAACGGGAAGTACACGTCGATGTTCTTCAAGTTGTTTTCCGTCGCGCCTCGGACCACGAGCATCTGCCCGTTGCCCTTGCGGCGCCGCGCCGGCAGTGGGATCGATCGCTCGCCGCGCAGGAACGTGCTCGCCGGCGCCGGGCCCGATGTCGACGATGAAGTCGGCGGCCCGCATCGTCTCTTCGTCGTGCTCGATGACGACGACCGTGTTGCCGATGTCTCTGAGCGTCAGCAGGGTCGTGATCAGCTTTCGATTGTCGCGCTGGTGCAGACCGATCGACGGCTCATCGAGAATGTACAAGACCCCCATCAGCTTGGAGCCGATCTGGGTGGCGAGCCGGATCCGCTGCGCCTCCCCGCCCGAGAGCGAGTCGGCCGCACGCGCCAAACTCAAGTAGTCCAGGCCGACGTCCACCAGGAATTGCAGCCGCTCGCGGATCTCCTTCAGGATGGCCCGAGCGATCAGGAGCTCGCGCTCGGAGAGCTGAAGCTTGGTAAACCATTCCTGGGCACCGGTTA
>VBHO01000160.1 GCA_005882045.1 Chloroflexota bacterium
AGACCCGCGCCTTGTGCAGATTGGGCATGAAGCGACGCTTCGTGTGCACCTTCGAGTGGCTCACGTGATGCCCGTACTGGGGCCCCTTTCCGCAGATTGCGCAGCGTTGTGCCATGGTTTTGTTTGCTCGGGCGCCTCGCGGATCATCGCGTATGATTGAGGCGAAATCAGCGTCACATAGTAGCACACGATGGACTCAAAAACGAAGGCCAACCCCCAACGGACCGGGAAGCCGCCGAGGACGCTGATCCAGGCCAGGGACCTCGGGCGGATCGAGGTGTCGCGCCATGTGGTCGCCACCATCGCCGGGCATGCCGCCGCCGGCTGCTACGGCGTGGTTGCCATGGCCGCTCGCGGCCTGCGGGACGGCCTGGCGGAACGGCTTCACCGCGACAAGGTCCATCGGGGCGTCGAGGTCGAGGTCCGCGAGGACGGGATCGCGGTCTCGCTTTACGTGATCGTGGAGTACGGCACTCGGGTCTCGGAGGTCGCGCACAACCTCGGCAACGCGGTGCGCTACTCCGTCGAACGCACCCTCGGCCTGCCGGTGGTGGAGGTCAACGTCAACGTCCAGGGGATCCACGTCAGCGGGAGCGGCGGCAGCTGAGATCCAAAGCCTGACCGGCGCGGCCACCGTGCCTATCCTCGAATGCGACGGCCGTCTTTTCAAAGAGGCCCTGCTTGGCTCGCTGGCCTGGCTGACCGTCAACCGTGATGAGGTCGACGCCCTCAACGTTTTCCCGGTTCCCGACGGCGACACGGGTACCAACATGCTCCTTACCTTGCAATCGGCGATGGACGACATTCGCGACCTCGACGACGCCGACCTCTCGCGGATGGCAAAACGCGCCAGTCACGGGGCGCTGATGGGAGCCCGCGGCAACTCGGGCGTCATCCTTTCGCAGATCTTCCGCGGCTTCTCCGTCGGTATCGCCTCGAGACATGCGGTCGACGCGCGCGGGTTGGCGCACGCCTTTACGGTCGGCGCCGATGTGGCCTACCGAGCGGTGATCAAGCCGACCGAGGGCACCATGCTGTCGGTGGCTCGAGAGGCGGCCAAAGGGGCCGAGGCGAAGGCCGCCAGCAGCACCGATCTGACCGAGGTGGTGCGAGCCGCGTGTGAGGCAGCGGCGGCCGCGGTCGAACGCACACCCGAGCAACTGCCCATCCTCAAGCAGGCGGGGGTCATCGACGCCGGCGGCTTCGGCCTACAACTCATTCTCGAAGGCTTCCTCAAACGCATGACCGGCGAGGCGCTCGCGACCTTCGAGCGACCCGCGACCCAGCATGCCCGCCCCAAGGCCATCGAAGCGCCGACGGCGGGCTGGGGCTATTGCACCGAGTTCATCATCAATGGCGCCAACCTGGCGGTGGACGAGGTTCGCACCGAGATCCTCCGGCACGGGGAGTCGGCGCTGGTCGTCGGGGACGACGCCGCGATCAAGGTCCATGTGCACACCCAGCAGCCCGCTGTGGTCATCGGCTACGCCAGCAGCGTGGGGCGGCTGAGCCGGTTGAAGGTCGACGACATGTCCGCCCAGCACCACCGGCTGCAGGGCGAGAGTATCCGCCGTCCGGCCAGTACCAAGCACCTGGCCCTGGTGGCGGTCGCGAGCGGCGACGGGTTCCGGCGCATCCTCGAAGGCCTTGGGGTCGACTCGGTGGTCAGCGGCGGCCAGACGATGAACCCGTCGGCGGAGGACATCCTGGCCGCAGTCGAGTCGGTCCCCTCCAGCGATGTCTTACTGCTCCCCAACAATGGCAACGTGGTCATGACCGCGCAGCAGGTCGCCGAACTGACCAAAAAACACGTGCGGGTCGTACCGTCGCGCAGCCTGCCGCAGGGGATTGCGGCATTGTTCGCCTTCGATTTCAGCGCCGACCTGGAAGCCAACGCGACCGCGATGTCGCGCGCGCTCGGCAGTGTGAAAACCATCGAGGTGACGCGCGCGGTGCGGGCGAGCGATGTGGACGGCTTGAAAATCGCGGAAAACGACGTCATCGGGTTGCTCGACGACAAGATCGTGGAAGCGGGTCCATCACCCGAGAAGGTGGCGCACGCGGTCCTCAAGCGCATCGACCCGAGCAAGGTCGCAACGGTGACGATTTACGCCGGCGTGGATGCGTCGGAGAAGGAACGGGAAACCCTGCGCAGCGTGATCGTCAAACAGTTCCCCGATGCGTCGGTCGAGCTGCAGTCCGGCGAGCAGGCCCTCTACCCATACGTGTTGGCGGTCGAGTAGGCGAAGCTTAGAGCAGCTGCACGAGATTAGCGACCACGCCGAGCGCTGTGATCCAGGCGGCGACATGATAGGCGTGCCAGACCAGCGGCTTCCGCCGGTACGTCAACATCAAGACGGCGAGCAGTATGGCGACCGCCGTGCCTTTGACCGCGTAGGCGGCCAGCTCTCCTTGGGTCGCCAACAGCGGCGCCATGATGCGGTTCAGCTCCTGGTGCTGCAGCGCCAGACCGAGATGGGTGGTGAGGGTATCGAGCACCTGGAAGCCGACAAATGCCATGAGGATCATGCCCTGATTGAGGCGAGAGTTGAGCCCGGCGTTGAGGCGCGCGCCGAGGGCGATATGTCCTGGGAGCGACATCGCATATAGGTTTATCAATTTTTGCGACGCCCAACCTAACGGAACGCGCCCGTTGCTCGGCTGTGATTGGCGCGAACCGCTGGCTATACTCCACTCGTGGTGCGGATCGTTACGGATTCCACCGCGGACCTGACCCCGGAGCAGCAGCGGGCCGCCGGCATCACCGTTGTCCCGCTCAACGTTCACTTTGGTGACGAGGTCTTCCGTGACCACGTGGACCTCTCGACGGATGAGTTCTTCCGTCGACTGAAGGCATCGCCGCAATTGCCTCGCACCTCGCAGCCGTCGGTGGGTGCCTTCGAGGAGGCCTATCGAAGCTTGCGCCAAGGCGGTGACGAGATCGTCTCTGTTCACCTCTCCAGCAAGGTTTCCGGCACCTACAACTCGGCGCTGATGGCGGCCCAGTCGGTCGGCGAGGGAAAGATCGACGTGGTCGATTCCCTCAGCACCTCGATGGCGCTCGGCTTCATAGCGCTGGAGGGAGCGAAACTCGCCAGGGCCGGCCGCGATCGCCAGGCGGTCGCGGAATGCTTGCGGGGGCTCGTGCCCAAGGCGAGGGTCATCTGCGTGGTGGACACGCTGACCTACCTGGAGCGGGGGGGCCGCATCGGGAAGGCGCGGGCGCTGCTCGGGTCGTTGTTGAACGTCAAGCCGATCCTGCAGCTGAAAGACGGCGAGGTCGTCCCCCTCGGCCGGGCGCGTGGACGGCCGCAGGCCCTCAACCGGCTGGTCGAGCTGCTCGAACGGGACGGCAAGGTGAGGCAGCTCGCCATCATGCACGGCGCCGCCCAGACGGACGCCGAGCAACTCCGCGAGCGAGTTGCCTCGAGCTACCCGGGCGTCGACATCCAGCTGACCGAGATCGGAGCCGTTCTCGGGACGCACACCGGACCTGGCGTGATCGGCTTTACGTATCTCGTCGCCTGATCATGCCCCGCTTGCACGTGGTGCGGGACCCGTCCGTAGACGATCCCGTCGCGAACCTCCCGGGCGTCAGCGATAAGACCGAGGCAAAACTTTCCCGGCTCGGCATCGCGACCATCCGCGACCTCTTGCTGTTCTTCCCGCGCCGCTACGAGGACTTTTCCACCATCACGCCGATCGCCTTCGTGCGCCCGGGCGTCAAGACAACGGTTCGGGGACGGATCTACGACATCGGCGCCCACCAAACGAAATACAAGAAGATGGCGTTGACCGAGGCCGTCCTCGGCGATGACTCCGGGACGCTGCGGGTCGTCTGGTTCAACCAACCGTGGTTGGTCAAGAGCCTGCAGAAGGGCGACGAGATCTTTGTCGCCGGCGAGGCCGACCTGAACGGCGGGCTGGTGATGAAGAACCCGGACCACGAAAAGGTGTCGCTGCGCCCGCAGAACGTGGCACGGCTGGTCCCGATCTATCGGGAGACCGAGGGCCTGACATCGAAATGGTTGCGACCCAAGATCCAACGGGTGCTGCCGCTTGCCGACCAGCTCGACGAATTCTTGCCCGCGGAGCTGCTCACCCGCCGCAGCTTGATGGGACGCGCCGAGGCCGTGCGGCAGGTCCACTTCCCGGCATCGGCGGCGCGGTTGGACCGCGCCAAGGAGCGCCTCGCCTTCGAGGAGATGTTTGTCCTGCAGGTCGCGGCCCAGATGGCCAAGCGCGCCCGAAAGGCACGGAGCGCGCCAGTGGTGCCATTCGACGAGCCGACCGCGCGTGGCTTCGTCAAGGCGCTGCCCTTCAAGCTCACGAACGCGCAGCGCGTCGCTGCCTGGCAAATCCTGCAAGATCTCGCCCACCCCCAGCCGATGAACCGGCTGCTCGAAGGTGATGTCGGATCGGGCAAGACGGTGGTCGCGGCGATGGCCATGCATCACGCTGCCCATGCCGGCTTCCAGTCGGTCCTGCTGGCGCCCACCGAGATCCTGGCCCGTCAGCACGCGGACGTCATCCAATCAATCCTGGAGCCGTTTCAGGTCGACGTGGGGCTGCTGGTGGGCAGCACGCCGGCCGCGGCGCGCAAACCGATGCTGGCGTCGCTTCTCGAGGGACAACTGCCGGTCCTGGTTGGGACCCATGCGCTGATCGAGGAGGGCGTGCAGTTCAAGGACCTGGCGCTGACCGTGGTCGATGAGCAGCACCGCTTCGGCGTCGGTCAGCGGCTGGCCGTGCGGCAGAAGAGCGAGCGCACGCCCCACTTCCTATCGATGACCGCCACCCCCATTCCGCGCACCCTTGGGCTGACGCTCTTTGGCGACCTCGACATCTCGATCCTTGGCGAGATGCCGCCCGGGCGGCGGCCGGTGAAGACCGGCCTCGTCCCGCCGGAAAAGCGCGCCGATGCCTACACCTTCATCCGCAAGCAGGTCGAGGCCGGCCGGCAGGTGTTCGTCATCTGCCCGCTCATCCAGGAGTCCGACAAGCTTGGGGTACGGTCGGCCACGCAGGAGCTCGAGAAATTGCAGCGCGACGTCTTTCCCGAGCTCGCCTCCCGCATCGCCTTGCTTCATGGGCGGCTCAAAACCGCCGAGAAGGAGGCCGTGATGTCAGCCTTCAGGCGGGGGGACATCGCCATCCTGGTCTCCACCTCAGTGGTGGAGGTCGGCATCGATATTCCCAATGCCACGGTCATGATGGTCGAGGGCGCCGACCGCTTCGGATTGGCGCAACTCCACCAATTCCGCGGCCGTGTGGGACGCGGATCCGAGGAGTCGTGGTGCCTCCTTTTCACCGATGCCGAGGATCCGCAGTCGCTCAAGCGCTTGCAGGCCGTCGTCACCAATAAGAGTGGCTTCGACCTGGCCGAGATCGACCTCGAGCTACGGGGCTGGGGTGACCTCGCGGGCTACCGCCAGCACGGCAAGGACTTCAAGATGGCCAGCCTGCTGGACGCCGTGTTGATCAGCGACGCCCAGAGCGAGGCCGTCCGCCTCTTGGAGCGCGACCCGACGTTGGCCGGCGAGCCGGGGCTCCGCCGCCAGCTTTCGGCGTATCGTCAGGTGTTCGCGTTGGATTGACGGGTGGGGCGGCGGGCGGCAGCGGTCGCAGCCGGCTCAGCAGCCAGCCGACGCCCATACCGGCGGCGATCGGCAGGACGAGCACCAGGATGGCGCCAACCACGGCGTCGACGACGACTATGCTGCTGCTCCTTCCGCGGCGGCGGCCTTCACACCGATCCGCCTGTTTTACTCATCGCATGACGGGACCGGCCACGCGCGTCACCGCTGGGACCAGTCGTGGACGCCTGCTCAAGACGCCGCCGGGCCGAGCCACGCGACCGACCACGTCGCTGGTGCGAGAGGCCTTGTTCAACATCATCGGCGACAGCATACGCGGTGCGCGCGTCCTCGATCTCTTCGCCGGCGCTGGGACACTGGGTGTCGAAGCGTTGTCGCGCGGCGCTGCGTCGGCGACGTTTGTGGAACGCGACCGAGCCTGTGCTACCATCGTCGCGGAGAATTTGGCCGCAACCGGCTTCGCCCCACAGGGCGACGTGGCAAACGTAGACGCCATCGACTGGTTGAGGGCGCACGAAGGCGACCTCGGCGCCTACAACCTTCTCCTCCTCGACCCCCCTTACCAGGACACCGCGGCACTGACCTCGGCTCTGCAGGCGCTCGACCGGGCACCGCTGCGCAACGAGGCGCTGCTGGTGGTCGAGCACCACCGCAATCAACCATTGCCCACGCTACAGCGGTTGTCGCCTGTCCGCGACCGTGATTACGGAGCCACGCGGCTCACGTTTTTCAGGTACCAGTGATTACCGCGCTCTACCCCGGCAGCTTTGACCCGCTGACGCACGGTCACCTCGACATCGTCGATCGGGCCGCGGGGATCTTCGACCGCGTGGTCATCGCCGTCCTCGAGAACCCGAGCAAGCAACCACTGTTCACGACGGGAGAGCGGGTCGCCATGATCCGCGAGAGTCTTGGCGACCGCAAAGGCGTGGAGGTCAGCACCTTCAGCGGCCTCACCATCGACTTCGCGCGACAGGTGGGCGCGCGGGTAATCGTTCGTGGGCTGCGCGCCGTGTCAGACTTCGAGAGTGAGTTCCAGATGGCGCTGATGAACCGCCGCCTGGAGCCCGACGTGACCACCGTCTTCATCCCGACCAGCCTGCGCCACCTCTTTCTCAGCTCCAGCCTGATCAAGGAACTCGCCGAGTTCGGTGGAGACATTTCGGAATTCGTCCCAGCCAACGTCGTCGGACCGCTCAAACAACGTCTCACCGCGGGAACCCCGCGACCCTAAAGGAGTACACCGAATGAACATCCATGAAGCGATCGATCGCCTCGAGTACCTGATCGGCCACAGCCGCCAGATCCCGCTGACGCGGACAGTCGTCATCGACCAGGAAGAGGCCCTGGCCTGCATCGACGATCTTCGGCTAAGCCTGCCGGACGAGATCAAGCAGGCGCGCTGGACCCTGCAGGAGCAGCAGCGGTTGCTCTCCGAGGCGCAGGCAGAGGCCGCCCGGACAGTGGGCAAAGCGGGGGAGCGGGCCCAGACGATGATCGGCCAGCACGAACTGGTCAAGCGGGCTGAAAAGCAAGCCGACGCCATGCTCAAAGAGGCCGCCCTCAAGGCCGAGGAGACCCGCCGGGCCGCCGACCGCTACGCCTCGGAGGTAATGCAGAACCTCGAGACCCAGCTGCTGCGGACGGTCGCCACCGTCAAGAAGGGCGTCGAGGCGCTGCGGGTTCCCGCCGCCAAAGCCAGGGAAGTCGAGGTCGTCAGCGGCCGCTCCTGAGTTAGGAGAGGTCGCGGCTCAACACGACATAACCGTACGGATCGGTGATCGCACCGGCAAGACACCGAAAAGTCGCCCGACAGCTGACATTCAGCACCTCGGTCAAATTCGGCGGCAGACTCTCGTGGTGCCAGGTCGTGCCTCCGTCGTCCGTCGCCAGAACCATTGCACGGTGGGTGCGATTGTCACCCGACCCGGTCCAGCCCCAACCAACGGCGATACAAAATAGGGGCGTTCCGCACGAGACCTGGTCCAGCAATTCCACACCAAGCGAGGTCACCGTTCGCGTGAATGCGTTGCTGGTGGCGTCCTGAATGTAAACGAGCGGTTCGGTGGTGAGGATATCGTTCGTCGATAGACCGACGGACATGCATCGCCCGGTCGAAACGCAGCTCAGGCTGCCGATCCCAGCGGGCGTGGAGACGGTCTTGCTCATCCAGTGCGTTCCACCATCGGCTGTTTTCAGCAGAGCCACCAGTGCGGTCGTTCCATTGATGATGGCGTTGCCGACCGCCGAGCAGGCCTCCTGAGTCCAGCAGGCGATTCCA
>VBHO01000262.1 GCA_005882045.1 Chloroflexota bacterium
AGCGACCTGGCGGCCATCGCTCGCCTGACGGTGACGAGCATCAGCGCGGAAGCGCCTCGGGCGGAGGCTGGCGCATGAACCGTATCGCGGTGAGCATAGACGGCCTTCACCAGCGAGCCCCAGAGCTTTCGGCGCGGGAGACGCTCAGCAAGGGTCAACAACGATTTCTCATCGGTGCTCTGTTGCTGCTCGGCTTGGCATTGGCCGTGGCGCCGCCGGTTACGGCGATTGCACTGGTCACGCTTGGCACTGCCCTGTATCTCTTCACATTCTTGGGCTGGCTACAGCTGGCGGCGGCGGCGCTCAAGAGACCCGCGCTCCTTACGGTCAGCGACGCGGAAGCTCTCGCGATCGCCGATGACGAGCTCCCCCTTTATACCGTTCTGGTGCCAGCTTATAAGGAAGCCGAGGTCATCGGCCAGACCATCGCAGCGCTGGAGGACCTGGTCTACCCGGCCGACCGCCTCGACGTCAAGCTCTTGCTAGAGGAAGACGACACAGAGACGATCGCAGCGGCGAGAGCCGCCCGGCCCGCCGCGCATATCCATATCGTCACCGTGCCAAGCGCTGACCCAAGAACCAAGCCAAAGGCGTGCAACTATGGACTCACAACCGCGACCGGGGAGATCGTCACCATCTTCGATGCCGAGGATCGTCCCGATCCCCTCCAGCTCCGACGCGCCGTCGCCGCATTTCGGCGGGTCGATGACTCGGTCGCCTGTTTGCAGGCCAAGCTCTCCTACCACAATGCGCACCAGAATGTCCTGACTCGCTGGTTCACCGTGGAGTACGGCAGCTGGTTCACCATGCTGCTTCCCGCGTTAGCGGCCAGCGGCGGGCCAGTGCCACTCGGCGGCACCTCGATGCACATTCGGCGCAGCGTCTTCGACGCCATCGGCCCCTGGGATCCGTATAACGTCACCGAGGATGCCGACTTCGGCGTCCGAATCTACCGCTATGGGTATCGGACGGCCGTGCTGGACTCGACGACATATGAGGAAGCGAACAGTGACTTCCTGAACTGGGTCAAGCAACGCTCGCACTGGCACAAGGGCTACATGGTGACCTGGCTGGTGCACATGCGGCACCCCGCCCGGCTGCGCCGCGAACTCGGCACCCCCGGCTTCTTGCGCTTCAACCTTCTCATCGGCGGCACGCCGCTTGTCGTCCTGCTCAATCCCGTCTCCTGGCTGGTCACGGCGTTGTGGTTCACACTGCACCCGGCTTTCGTACAGTTCCTTTTCCCACCATGGCTGCTCTATCCCGCCCTCCTCTGCATGGTGGCGGGTAACTTTTTCGTCTACTTCGCCGGCATCGTCGGATGCCGGATGGCTGGGTTTACCGGCCTCGTCGGTGCGGCCTTGCTGGCTCCCCTCTACTGGCTGATGATGTCGATCGCCGCGGTCAAGGCGCTGGGCCAGCTCGTCACGGCGCCGTCGAAGTGGGAGAAGACGGTTCACGGCCTCGATTGGGCCGTCAACCGGGGCGACTAGCGATGGATGCAGTTCGCGTCTTTCCAGTCAGGGCGCTCCCCTGGACCATTCGCCTCCGGCCGATCAGGCTGAACGCGGGAGCCCTGATCTTCTGGCTGGCAGCAGGCGCCTACCTGCTGGTTGCCGGCTTCACGGTGCTCGCGCTCAACATCGTCCCCGGCGATAGTTTGAGCCGGGTCGGCATCGCCGAACGCGTCCTCTTCAGAGTCTGCCGCTCTTGCCCCTGATTCCCCTCAAGTTCCTGTGGCCAGACATCGTCCGGTTAGGATTCGCGGCCGCAATTGTGTCCGCCCTCTTCATGGCGGGTGCGGTGTACCAGGTCCATGCGACCCTCCGCGACTTCGGGGTCGGCCGTCTTCCTCGACTCGTGCTGACGGTCTTGTTTGCCCTTCATCCGATGATCCTCTACTACGCCGTCAACGGGATGAGTGAAGCAATGCTGCTCTTCTTTCTTCTGATCGCCACTCGCCAACTGGCGGGCTGGCTGACGAGTGGGCACCCACCGCAACTCGCCTATGCCGGCCTGGCCCTGGGGGGCGCGTACCTATCCCGCTATGAGGCCATCGGTCCAGCCGTAGCCGCCATCGTCGTGGTCCTTGCCGCGTCGTTTATCAGGTCTCGAGGCCAACACAAGGATCGGCTGGCAGCCCCAGTCTGCGACGCCCTGATTGTTGCAACTCCGGTCGTAGCGACCTTTACCCTGTGGGCGCTGGCGAGCTGGATCATCGTCGGCCACCCGTTCGAGCCGTTTACCTCCGTGTATGGCAATGCTTCCCAGGTGCACCTCGCCCAGCACCAGGGCGTGGCGGCGGCGCTGGAATCCACCCAGGGTTGGCTCCCTGCCGCCAGTATGGCGTTGCGCCGGGCGCTGATCCTCGAGCCCTTCGCGCTGATCCTGATCGTGGTCGCGGTCGTCGTGGCATTCGGGAAGCGCGAGGCGCGTGTGGTCGCCCCGCTGGCCGTGTTTGGAGCGGTCGTTGCTTTCATGCTGGCGTTGTATTTGAGGGGGGCGCTCTTCGGCGAGCTCCGTTACTTCATCGCCGTGATTCCAGCGGCCACCCTCCTTATCGGCACCCTTCTTCCAGACGGGCGACCATCTCGGCCGACGTCGGTGTCTCCAGACATGACGCGCCCACGGCGACGGGTGGTAGCGGTTGGCACCACCATCGTCCTTGTCGGCCTGGCAGCGTCCGCCCTCCCTGTGGCCGCCATCGGCCTGACCAATCGCAGCATCGCGCGCGCCGAGTCGGACGAGTTGACGCCCGTTCTGCAGCTGGTGCGCCATCCGGCGCGCGGGCCGATACCATTGCGGCGCTTTATCACGGAACGGGAAGTCGCGCAGGCTGTCGATTCGCTCGACCTTGGCCCGGGAGCCGTGCTGATCGATACCTACATTGGTTATCCGATCGTTCTCGGCTCGGCCCATCCATCGCAATTCGTCATCCCGTCGGATCGGGACTGGAAAGTGGCCCTCGCGAATCCAGCGTTGGCAGGGGTTCAATATCTCCTGGTACCCTCGCCATCCGATAACCGATTCGTCGCCCTGGGGGCGCTCGACGAAATCAACACGACATATCCTGGGATCTACGAATCGGGTGCGGGCGTCGGCAAGCTTCTCCGAAGCTTCGATGCCACCGGTGAGAGCGCCGCCTGGCGCCTCTTCCGGGTCACAACCCAATCCGCGATCGTGGAGCCGGGGGCATGAGACAGCTCGCGGATGCCCCCGCGCCGTCGGCGCCCGAGCAACTTCTATCAACGCGGCCCGCCGTCAACGAGACCGTCTCGGTAGTGCTTCCGTGCCTCAACGAAGCCTCCTCAGTCGCGCTGTCGATCCGCGAGGCGCTCGACGCGCTGGCCTGTGCTGGGCTCGTCGGCGAGGTGATCGTCGTTGATAACGGATCGACGGACGCATCGGCGAGCATCGCCGTAGCCGAAGGTGCCCGCGTCGTATTCGAGGCGCGACCCGGGTACGGCCAGGTGGCGCACGCACGCGGCTCGATCGTGGTCATGGCGGACTGCGACAACACTTATGACTTGACGCAGCTTCCGCAACTGATCGAGCCAATCCTCAACGACCAGGCTGACCTTGTATTGGGATGCCGGCTCGAGAGCGCTACGCACACCTCGATGCCGTTTTTGCATCGGTACGTCGGAACCCCGGTACTCAGCTACCTCGTGAGACGCGCCAGCGCCTCCCTGCCGGTCCGCGACAGCCAGTCAGGTTTCCGGGCGTTCCGCCGCACGACCCTCCTCGGCCTGGGTCTGCGATCAACCGGAATGGAATTTGCATCGGAGATGCTGATTCGCGCGGCCGATGAGGGCCTTCGGATCAGCGAGATTTCCACCAACTATCGTCCTCGAATTGGCGAGTC
>VBHO01000161.1 GCA_005882045.1 Chloroflexota bacterium
TCTCGATGAGATCGATGGCCAGATTGGCCTGACTCCGGAAGTCGGTTATCTGCGAATGCAGAACAACCAGATGGACATCCCCCAACCGGATCTGACCATCCCGTCGGCGCAATACATCTCGCTGTCCGCGAACCCAAGCTACAAGAACCGCATCCTGAAGACCCCCAACGTCGATATCTGGTACCTGGCCATGAACGTCAACATGA
>VBHO01000162.1:0-26308 GCA_005882045.1 Chloroflexota bacterium
TGAACCTGAAGGGCCTGGCGTTCAACGCTTTCCTGGACATCACGGGCAAACCCAATTCCACGGCCTTGAGCTATAACGGCTGGATCCAGGACTTCCCGGATCCCTCCGACTTCATCGACCCGATCCTGACCTGCGCGGCAGCCGATGTCACCGCCAACGGCGGCAATGTCGCCTTCTATTGCGACAAGAACGCCGACAAGCTGGCGGACCAGGCTCGTGGCGACACCAACTCGGCGGAGCGGCTCAAGTTGTACCAGCAGTTTCAGGACATCATCGTCACGCAGGACTTCCCCTGGGTCCCGATGTACTCCACCGTCGAGACCAACGTGGCGGCGCCCCGGGTGCACGGCTATCAGCTGCATCCGGTGTGGCCGTTCGTGGCCACCAGCATCTGGGTGACGGGCAGCGCCCCCAGCGTGGCCCCTGTGTCGGCGAGTGCCACGCCCTAAGACGTCTATCGCAACCGCGTTAGGGAGGGTCAAGCAGACCCTCCCTAACGCCCGCCGGCTGACTCGATGACCGCCTACATCGTCCGGCGCCTGCTCTGGATGGTGCTCGTCCTCTTTGGTGTGGCGGCCATCACCTTCGTCATCGCCTTCCTGGTCCCGGGAGACCCGGCCCGTCTCTATGCCGGCACCAATGCGTCACCTGCGGCAATCAAGATCATTCATCACCAGCTCGGCCTCGACCGCCCGTTGTGGACGCAGTTCGGCGAATACATGTGGCGCGTCGTCCACCTCGACTTCGGCTTTTCCTACCGTTACCAGACGCCGGTGCTGCCGGCCATCCTGCAGCGGTTTCCCGCTACCGCCGAGCTCGCTCTGGCTGGAGTCTTCTTCGAGCTGATCATCGGCCTGCCGATCGGGATTCTCTCCGCCATCCGGCCGGGGAGCTTCTGGGATCGAGCAACCATGGTGTTCACCTTTGTCGCCCTGGCCGCCCCGCCATTCTGGTTGGGCCTTCTGTTCCTCTTTGTGTTCGGTGTCGTTCTCCCGGTGCTTCCCATCGGCGGTTATGGCGGCGGGGCTCCCCAATATCTGTTGCTACCGGCGCTGACGCTCGGCCTCGGTGGCGCCGCCTATTACGCGCGGCTGCTGCGCGCCAGCCTGCTCGACATCCTCAAGAGCGATTACGTGCGCACCGCCTGGGCCAAGGGATTGACCGAGCGCCAGGTCATTCAGAAACACGCCATCCCCAACGCGCTGACCGTGATCGTCAGCCAGCTCGGGATGGATCTCGGCTATTTCCTCGCCGGCGTGGTCGTGATCGAAACCGTGTTTGCCTGGCCCGGCATCGGCAAGCAGGCGGTCGACGCCATCTTTACGCTCGACATTCCGCTGGTGATGGGGACGGTGCTGTTTGGCGCACTCCTGATCGTGACGGCGAATGTCGTGGTGGACATTTCCTATACCTTCCTCGATCCGCGTGTCCGCTACACCTAGCTCGGCACTCCTCCGCGTCGAGGGCCTGACGACACACTTTCGGACTCGCGCCGGGCTGGCCCGCGCCGTGGACGGCGTGTCCTTCGCGATTCAGCCCGGCCAGATCATGGGTCTGGTGGGCGAGTCGGGATGCGGCAAGAGTGTCACGGCGCTGAGCATCATGCGGCTGATCGAACACCCGGGCGAAATCGCGGCGGGCAGCATCGTCTTCGAGGGAACGGATCTGGTCAAGCTCGAAAAGGAAGAGATGCGCGCCATCCGCGGCGCCGACATCGCCATGATTTTCCAGGAGCCGATGACCTCGCTCAACCCGGTGCATACCGTGGGATCCCAGATCGCCGAGGCTGTCAGCGTGCATCTGAAGCTATCGCACCGAGCGGCAGCGGAGCAGGCGATCGAAATGCTGAACCTCGTCGGGATCCCATCACCCGAACGTCGCGTGCACGAATATCCTCACCAGTTGTCCGGCGGCATGCGTCAACGGGTGATGATTGCCATGGCGCTCTCCTGCAAGCCCAAGTTGTTGATCGCCGATGAACCGACGACCGCGCTGGATGTCACCATCCAGGCGCAGATCCTCGACCTGCTCCACGACCTGCAGAGCCAGTTCAAGATGTCCGTCCTGCTGATCACGCATGACCTCGGCGTGGTCGCGGAGATGTGCCAGGACGTCGCCGTCATGTATGCCGGCCAGATCGTCGAACAAGCCGACGTTCGGCGGCTGTTCCGCTCACCGCAGATGCCCTACACGGAAGCCTTGCTCTCCTCGATTCCGAAGTTTGGGATGACCCAGGCACAGAAGCTCGCCACCATCCGCGGCATGGTGCCGAGCCCACTCAGCTGGCCCAGCGGCTGCCGGTTTGCACCGCGGTGCGACTATCGCTTCCACAAGTGCGATGCGCCACCACCACTATTCGATGTTGGCGAGCAGGGTGTCGCCTGCTGGCTCTGTGAATCCGGACGTCGAGATTCGAGCCTCAAAGCTAGCCAGCCTTCTCCAGTTTGAACGACGGCAACCGCAGCTCATCGCCCCCGACGTCGCACTCCGCAAGCAGCCGTTCGACCGCCGTCGCCGTCAGTGGTCGCGAGAAGTAATAGCCCTGACCGGCGACGCACCCAATGGCTCGCAGCGCGCTGAACTGCTCGGCCCGCTCGATGCCGTCCGCCATCGTCACCATCCCCAGGGTGTTGCCGAGGTCGATGACCGCCCGGGCCACCGTCGCGTCGGTCGCATTGGCTGCCATGCGGGCCACGAACGAGTGGTCGAGCTTCACGATGTCGACGGGCAAATCGCGCAAGGCCGTGAGCGGCGCCGAGCCGACAGCGTGTCCTTGCCCTCGAGGGTCGCGCCCTGGGTCAGCTCGAGGACGAGGCGCTCTGGTGCGAAGGCCGCTGCGGTGCACGCGTGGGCCACGTCGGTCGCCAGGTCAAGAGCCTCCAGCCCGCGGCGGCTGACGTTGACGCTGATTTGCAGCGCCTGTGCGGCGAGAAACTGGATTTGCCAGTGGCGCCCGTCTGCGCAGGCTTGTCCCAGCACCCAGCGCTGCAGCGGCACGATCAGGCCGGTCTCGTCGGCCAGCGCAATGAAGTCGGCCGGCGACAGCAGCCCCCGACGCGGATGATTCCAGCGCACCAGCGCCTCGAAGCCAAGCAGCGCGCCATCCTTGAGGCGGACGGCGGGCTGGTAGTGCAAGACGAGCTGGCGACGCTCCATCGCGCGGGCCAGGTCGGATTCCAGGTCCATCCGGTCGCTGAGCGCCGCGTGCTGCTGCGGCTGGTATCGCTCGTACCGTCCCTTGCCCTGCGCCTTCGCCGCGTTGAGGGCGATGTCCGCATTGCGCATCATGGTCTCGGCGGTGTCCTCGCGGCCAGACTGGACCGCGATCCCCATGCTGAGTCGCAGGATGATCTCCCGCTCCTGCACCCGGAAGGGCACCTTGAAATGCTCGACGATGCGCTCGGCCAGCCGGACGGGCTGGTCCTCGTGGACAACGCTCTGCATCAAGACCGCGAACTCGTCGGCGCCCATCCGCGCCACGACGTCACCAAGCGGGATGAGCTTGCCGAGGCGGCCGCCGATCATCCCCAGCAGGTCGTCACTGGCGCGCTCGCCCAGCGCGTCGTTGACCAACTTGAAGTCATCGATATCGAGCGCCAGCACCGCAACCCCCCGGCCCGGCACGCTCCGCTCGAGCGTGTCATCCAACTGGTTGCGGAACGAGAGACGGTTGGGCAGACCGGTCACCGGGTCGTGCGCCGCCAGGTGCTCGAGCCGCTCCTCCATCTCTTTGCGGTCGGTGACGTCGCGGATGTTGAAGACAAGCGCCTGCGCGCTCGACTGATGGAGAAGATTGGTGATGGTGACCTGGCAATGGGTCCAGCTTCCCAGTTTGTGGCGGACGCGGCAGCTAACCGGGATGGGATGCGCCGAGGCAGCGAGCGATTTCCGCAAGCCAACACTGAATGCCGCCCGATCCTCGGGATGCAGCAGCTCGCTAAACGGCTGCCCGACGAGTTCGGTCGGGGTGTAGGCGAAAAAGCGATCGATCGACGTGCTGACAAACCGGACAGTTCCGTCCGCGTCGGCCAGCATCACGGCGTCGCCGGAGTTCTGGACCAGCGAGCGCAGGTGCCCTTCGCTTTCGCGCAGTGCGGCGGTCTGCGCCTGCAGCCGCTGGTTGAGCGTCATGTTGTCCCAGAGCACCATGAACTGCCGCATGATCACCAGGGCGACCACCGCCAGCAAGTCCCACAGCAGGAGCGGATCAGACGCGCCGCCGATATTCTTGAGCACCGCGATGACGGCGGCGATCGCGACCGGGACATAGACGAGCACCAGGGTCCAGCCACCCTGGGGCCGGTCGCTGGCCTCGGTGCTCGTACCCGGGACGAGCGCGGCTCGTATCGCTCCGAGCGCCAGCAGAAGGTAACCCGCGATCCAGCCAGTGTCAACGAGCTGGACCGCACCATACGTCTGGGTGGTCGTCAGATAAGCGAAGGCGCTGTCAGACAGCAGGTTCGCGATGAGCCCGGCCACCACCAGCACGAGGGGAAGGCGCATGGAGCTCGGTGTCCGACTCACCAGCAGCAGCGCCATGACGGCGATGACGATGTCACTGATGGGATAGGCGAGCCCGATGGTCGCCGCGAGCGGCGTGTCGGAGCCGGCGCGATAGACGGTCCCCAGCACCGTAGCCCAACTGATCAGCAGCAGCGCGCCCGCCATGATCGACCCGTCGAGCAGGAAGGTCACGCGAGACGCCACGCGATGGCGCCCGGGAAAGACGGCGATACCGGCGACGGCGAGCGGAACGGCGGCGAGATACCCCGCGTCAGCGAGCGAGGGAAACGGCACCTGCTGACCTAGGATGATCTCGAAGTAGGACCACACGACCTCGCCGGCGGCCCACACCAGGGCGGACCCGGCGAGCAGACCCCAGGCCACCCGGGTGCGACCTTCGTGTCGCCACGCCGCCACAGCGCAGGCGGCCGCCGCGATCAGGGCGGCGGCGCACTCGCCGAAATCGTCGATCGCTTCGCTGACATGGACCCCGTCTATCCGGAGCCAGATCCAGATCAGGAATGCCAGCGTCAGGGATGCGACCAGCGCACACGCGACGGCGAAGCTGCGGTTGGCGTGCCGCGCCCGCTTCCGCGAGGCAGAGGCAGGATGGGGGATCTTCATGTGGGGACGGGGGATGCCATTGAACCGTGGGTGTGACGATTGTGTGAAGGCATTTCTTTCCGCTAGACGGTCACCAGTCGGTAACCGAGCCGAGCAGAACTGCCCTCTAGGCAGTTGGCAATCTCCCTCCCCCTCTGGGGGAGGGCCGGGTGGGGGCAGGCGTTTGGACCAGCTTGAGGTTGGGTAGACCTATGGGTGCACTCAGTGCGAGTGCGCTCGCCGTGGGCCCGACTCGAACAGGCCTCGACAGCGCGAGGCAGTACGTTCGGGAAAGGAGGTCCACAATATGTCTGGAACCATCAAGAAGCTCGTCGCCGAGCGCGGATTCGGGTTTATCACCGCCGAAGACGGCAACGACTACTTCTTCCACCGCAGCGGCACGATCGATTTCGATCGGCTGGATACCGGCGCCAAGGTCAGTTTCATTACTGAGCCGAGCCCCAAGGGTCCTCGCGCCACCAACGTTCAGTTGGCGGCCTAAGGTCTAAAGACCAACCGCTAGAGCCCCGCGCGACGTGCGCGGGGCTTTTTTACACCCCTTCCACTTCGGCGGCGGAACGCGGGAAACGCGTCGGCGTGAAGTGCATCGCGCCCGCCGGGACCATCCAGGTGATGGCCTTGACGGAAAAACGCCCGATGCGGACGGCGGGATCCTGTTCGACTAGCACGCGCGCCTCTTCAGGCGTCGCCCGCATAATGCTCAACCCGCGAAACTGGTCGTCGAACAGCGGACCGCCGGCGAGGGTTCGCCCCGATTCATGCAGGTCGGCGAGGTGGCTCATGTGCGCATCCTGCAGCGCCGCGGCCGCCTTATCGTCCAGTTTCGGGGCATCCGGACGAAGCACCAGCAACGTGATCGTGTAGCGCTCGAGTTGAACCGTCATCCACATCACCTCATCATCTATTCTTCGCCATCGTGGGCATCAACTTCGCCGCCTTCCTGGGCGTCTCGCTCTTCGTCATCCTCTCGCCTGGCCCGGACACCGCGCTCACCATCCGCAACACGCTGGTCGGCGGACGTGGCGGCGGGATCGCGACCGCTTTCGGCGTCGTCACCGGGCTCGCGACCTGGACGGTGGCCAGCAGTGCCGGGTTGGCCGCCCTGCTGGTGGCCTCGCAGCCGCTCTTCGTGGCGGTCCGGCTGGCCGGCGCCGCCTACCTCGTCTTCCTCGGGCTCCAGGCGCTGAGGGCCGCGATCTTCACAAAGGGTGATCTTCGCGAGCTCGCCGCCGGCCACGCCACCGTACGGCTGAAGCGACGCGTCGCCTACCGGCAAGGGCTGCTCAGCAACTTGAGCAACCCCAAGATCGTCGTCTTCTTTTTGAGCCTGCTCCCGCAGTTCATCGACCGAGGCCAGGCGTCGTTCGAGCGCTTGCTGCTGCTGGGGCTGATCTTCTGCGCGATCACGGTGAGCTGGCTGACGCTCTACGCCGTGGTCGTGGCCCGAGTCGGCGATTTTCTGCGCCGCGATCGAGTTCGCCGCGCTCTCGAGGCCGTAACCGGGCTGGCCCTGGTCGGCCTCGGGCTCAAGCTCGTCACCGATCGCCGCTGACTGCCCCCGGCGACTCTGGGTGGCGGGATCACCGATGCACCGTATTTGACCGGTGTGATAGAGTACGCCCGGTTGCTCGGCCTTCGGGCGACCTCGCGTGCGGCCGGCATTCTTCTCTCTCGAACAGGGCCGATGCGTTCCATGCGGTGTTCGAGAGGAGGAGAACGGGCAATGCCAAAAGGCACCGTAAAGAAGATCGTTTCCGACCGCGGATTTGGGTTCATCGCCGCCGACGATGGCAAGGAGTACTTCTTCCACCAGAGTGGCGTCGACACCTCGCTCAACTTTGACAGCCTTCGCGGTGGCGAGACTGTGAGCTTCGACATCGAGCAGAGCCAGAAGGGTCCCCGGGCGAATCACGTCCGCGCCGCCTAGCCGGAACTCGATCTTCGCAAAGGGCGCCTCGCGGGGCGCCCTTTTTCTTTTCCACCCGGGCGGCGCCTTAGCCTGAGCCGCGGGCAGACCACAAGCAGACGCCCTAGACCGATGCGGGTGGACCCGCTGTCATTTCGGGTGGGCAATTTCATGTTTGCTCTTGACAGCGATCGGCTTCCTCCTATAGTTCGGGCCAGGCGGACGCGGCGTCGGCGCGAATCGGCGCTGAGTCAGGGGGCACTCAATGGGGGCACGTCGTTTCGGTCGATCGCCGGCATATCGTCTGGCGGCCGCACTGGCCACCGGGCTCATCATTACCAGCCCGGCCATGGTCCAGGCCGCCCCCGCTCCCCCGAAGGGCATCGCTCCTGCCGGGATCGCACGCCCCGCTGTCCTCCATCCGTCAAAGGAGGCACGCCCAGATGGCCACACTGTCCTCCCGTTCCGGACGATCGATCCCACCGCCCTGCGGGTCGCCAAGGAAAGGGCTGGCCTGGCGCCCTCCTCCGGGAAACCGTCGATCGGAATAACGGCACCGAAGGCCGTCGTATACAACAACACCAATCAGTCCGGTATCAGCGCTGCCGATGAAGGCGCGTGCTGCACGCCCCCCGACACGACGGGATCGATCGGGCCCAACCACTACGTCGAAATGGTCAACAACCTGGTGCGTGTCTACGACCGCAGCCTGAACCGCATCAACGACGCCGACCTCGGGACCTTCACCGGAACACCCGCGGGCATCAGCACCAGCGATCCACAGGTGCAGTGGGACTCGCAGGGCAACCGCTGGCTGTATGCCGCCGTTGCCTTTGCCACCGGCAACAACTACCTGTTGCTTGGCTGGTCGAAGACGGCCGACCCCAGCGACCTGGTTAACGGCTGGTGCCATTACGGCATCTTCACGGCGAACCTGCTCCAGGATTACCCGAAGCTCGGCCACGACAACAACTATTTGCTGGTCGGCACCAATGAATACGATGACCGGACGGCGGGCTTTGCCTTCGTGACCGCCAACATCTGGGCGCTGCCCAAGCCGGCACCGGGAGACGCCAGCTGCGCCGTCGGGTCGTCGAGTCACTTCGCCGATCCCACCCACGTGCTGCTAAACGCGGATGGCTCGGTCGCCTTCACCCCCGTTCCCGTCAATACCTCGGATTCCTCGAACGCGGGCTACATCGTGGCCGCGCACTCGCCGGCGAGCCCGCCGGTGGGGGCGCAGACGAAGGTGATGGCCTGGCACATCGTCAAAGGCTCCGGCGGTCCGCAGCTCGTCCAGGATGGCGACCTGCGGGTGCAGAGCTTCAATATCCCGCCGCCGATTCCGCAGCCGGGACCGACGCTCGACTCACTCGACGCGCGCCTCACTCAGGCGGTCGGTCACCTGGACCCCGATGCGAACGCGGAGGCGGTGTGGACCCAGCACACGGTCGTCTCGACCACCAGCCGGTCCGTGGTCCGCTGGTACGAGTTCATCCCGAGCCAGCTCAAAGTGCGGCAGCAGGGTGAGATCGCGAGTGCAACCGACTACCTCTTCAATGGCGCGATTGCGCCCTCCATCCTGGGCAATGACGCCGCGCTTTTCTACGACCGGGCGAACGCCTCGCTGACGCCCGTGATCGGAGCGGTCAGCCGGACCCATGGCGACCCGCTGAGCACGATGGGATCGGAACTCCTCATCGGCAGCAGCGTCGCCGCCGACACGGACCTCAGCTGCTCGGCGCCCTATGGACCGCCCTGCCGCTGGGGCGATTACTCGGGCGCCAGCCCCGACCCGAACGCCGCCGGTGTCGTGTGGGGCAGCAACCAGCTGAACGGTCCGACCTTCTTCGGTTACCCGCAATGGGCCACCCGCAACTTCGCGGTGACGGCGACGGTGGCCCCCGACTTCACACTGAGCATCTCGCCGACCGGCCGGGCGGTGACGCCGCCCGGGAGTACGACCTACACCGTCACGATCACGGACCAGGCCGGCTTCACCGGAGCCGTGACTTTGGGCGCCAGCGGGTTGCCCGCGGGCACGACGGCCGCCTTCTCGCCGAACCCAACAACCACGACGTCGACCCTAACCCTCACCATCAGCGGTAGCACGCCGGCTGGTACCAACCAGTACACGGTCACTGGCGTCAATGGCTCACTCAGCCACGCCGCCCAGAGTACGCTGGTCGTCACTGCGGCGTCGACCTACGCGTCGGCCATCAACGCCGACGGGCCAAACGCTTACTGGCGGCTGGGTGAGACATCCGGAACCGTCATGGTCGACTCGACGGCCGGCGCGAACAACGGCGCCTACGTGGGCGGCGTCACGCTCAACGCCCCAGGGGCGATTGCCGGCGATGGCAACGGGGCCGTCCTCCTCGACGGGTCGAGTGGATTCGGCCGCGCTGCGAACTCGCCGTCGCTCAGTCTCACCGGGGCGGTAAGCCTCGAAGCATGGGTGAAGTTCAACGCCACCGGCCCGTACGCGCAGATCGTCGTCAACAAGGGTGACGGCGCCAGCGCTACGGGCAGCGCCTACGAGATCGCGTGGATCCCGGGCACGGGGCTCGGCTTCCAGACCTTCATCGGCGGCACGCGCTACGACGCCGACCAGAACTTCACGCCCGTCATCGGCCAGTGGTATGACCTGGTCGGCACGCGCAGCAGCGGCGGCGCTCTTTCCTTCTATATCAATGGGAAGCTGGTCGCCAGCGGCAATGACAGCGGTGCCGCCCTGAATGCAGTGACGGCCGGCGTCGGGGTGGGTGCCAGCGGCGATGGCACCGGCCACCTGCCGTTCAACGGGACGCTCGATGAAGTGGCCGTCTATCCGGTGGCGCTCACAGCATCGCAGGTCGCGGCCCACTGGCAGGCGGCCGGTGTGGTGCCGGTACCGCCGACCAACGTGACCGCGACCGGCGGACCGAACCAGGCGACGGTGTCATGGACGCCACCGGCAGGCGCGGTGACGAGTTACGTGATCACCCCGCAGGTGGGCAGCACGCTGCGCACGCCGCAAGCGTTCGCGGGCCCGGCGAGCAGCGCCACCGTCACCGGCCTCAGCGGCGGCACCACCTACACCTTCACCGTGGTGGCCCGCAACGCCGTCGGCAGCGGCCCGCCCTCGGCGGCGTCCAACGCCGCGGCCGTGACGGGCCCCGCCTATCCCTATGCGGCTACCGTGCTGGGTGACAACCCGGCCGGGTACTGGCGCCTGGGCGAGACCTCCGGCACCGCCGCCACCGATGCCACCGGCAACGGCAGCAGCGGCACCTACGCGGGCGGTTATCTGCAAGGACAGCCCGGCGGTCCGCTCGGCGATCCCGATCCCGCCCTCGGCTTGAACGGGTCGACCGGATGGGTTTCGGTCGCCAACACGACCGGGCTGCAGCTCACGGGCGCCCTGAGCGTCGAGGCCTGGGTCAAATTCGCCTCCAACAGCCAGTTCGCGGAGATCATCGTGAACAAGGGCGACGGCGCCAGCGCTACGGGCAGCGCCTACGAGATCGCGTGGATCCCGGGCACCGGGCTCGGCTTCCAGACCTTCATCGGCGGCACTCGGTACGACGCCGATCAGAACTTCACGCCCGTCATCGGCCAGTGGTATGACCTGGTCGGCACGCGCTCCGCGACCGGCCAGCTGTCGTTCTATGTCAACGGGGCCCTTGTGGCCAACGGCAATGACGGCGGCGCGCCGCTCAACAACGTCAGCGCCGGGGTCGGGATCGGCGCCAGTGGCAACGGGACCGTCCAGCTGCCCTTCAACGGCACCCTCGATGAGGTCGCCGTCTATCCCGGCGCCTTGACGGCGGCGCAAGTCTTGAGTCACTACCACGCGGCCGGCTACTAGGCGTGTGGGTCAGGCCGCCACACGCTCGGTAGCCGCGTCGAGCCCAACCGCGAGCCGTTGCACCCGGACCAATCCGTATCCGACCATCCCCAACAGGAGTGGAATGGCAACACCAATTTCGCCCCACGGCGGGGCTGTGATCCCCTGCAGCAAATACTTCACCTGCACCGTCAACGGTGCGTAGCGCCAGTCGAAGTCGGTGATATTGCTCACCGCCTCACTCTGCGGGCCCGGGAATGGCAGACACCCATGGCAGAACCCCAACTGTGTGGTCAGTTGAGGGACGATGGTGCCGTAGTACAGGCCATACGGCACCAGCTGGCCCAACAGCTGGATAGCGACTCCGACCGCGGCTAGCACAATGGTCGCGATTTCGATCCGGCGGTCGCGCGGCAGGAATGCGACTGGCACCAGCATCAGAGGAATCAGCGGCACCAGGAAACGCGGACCCCAGGTGGCTCCACCGTCCCACGACCAGTACCGCGCGAAGAAAGCCAGCCGCACGGCGAACAGCGCCAGGATGAGCGCCCCCTCGACCTTCCACCGTTTCAAGAACCAGGGAAATGCCACGATGCTCATCATCAGGACCGGCGTGTAGACGAACAACCCGACGCCCGGGCTCAGCAGCAATCCGAAGACGCCCTTGAGGAACGGCGTGGAGAACCCGAGTTGGTCCCCTGAATACGGCCCACCGAGCGGCTGCCCGAATCGAAGGACATCGTAGGCGAGATCGATGCCGACCGCGATCGCCACCGGAGCACCGAAGGCCGCGAGCTTGAGAATCCGGGACCGCAGTGGCGCGGGCGCCCGGGCCACGACCCACACGGCGCAGAGGCCGACCGGCGCGGCCGCGGTCAGGACCGAGTCCCACCGCATCAGGACCGCAAGGCCCGCAGCGATGCCTGCGATGACGAGCGAACCGACGCTTCCGCCGCGCCGGTGGCGAAGCATACCGAGGACCGCCACCAACAGGCACAACCCGATGACCGGTTCAGTGAATAGGACGCTACTGTAGTACCAGGCGAGCGTTCCAAATGCGTACGCCAACGCAATCACAACACTCCGGCGCCACGAACAGCCCAGCTCCACAAGCAAGAGGTTCAAGACCACGACCGTCAACGCCGCGACCGTCGGCTCCAGGAGCGTGACCAACAGCCGAGGGTCATGGAACAGCCCGGCGCCCATCGCCACGAGCGGCACCATCAGCAACGAGAGGCCGATGGCGTAGGCGGCGTATGGCTCGCTCAGGTGATAGATCGGATCGACGACCTGAATCGAGTGGCGCAGCACGATGCTCTCGCTGACCCGGTACATCATCTCGCCGTCGTACCCGAAGAACGTCCGCCCCGAAAGTAGGTACACGAATGCCGTGACCGCAAAAAGCAGCATGCTCAGCCGCCCGGGGCGCGGCGCGGCGGTTGCTTGCTTCCTGCGCCACGATCGCAGGACGTGGTTTAGGCTGCCCGCTCCCACTGGCTGATCCACGGCGCCCGGCCCGACTTCCACTGCTCGTTGAGCAGTTGCATGTCCCGGTAGGTGTCCATCGGCTGCCAGTAGCCGTCATGCTTGTAAACGCCAAGCTGGCCCTCCGCGGCCAATCGCTCCAAAGGTTCGCGTTCCAGGACGGTCCGGTCCGATTCGATGTAGTCGAATATCCGCGGAGTCATGACAAAGTAACCGCCGTTGATCCACGTGTCGCTGCTCGGTGGCTTCTCGGCAAAGCGCACGACTCGGTCGCCTTTCACCGTCAACTCACCGAACCGCGTCTGGGGATGGACCCCGCTCACCACGGCAATGCACCCGGATCGACGATGGAAGTCGACCACGGCCCCGATGTCCAGGTCGGTTACACCGTCGCCGTAGGTCAGTAGAAATCGAGACTCACCGTCGAGGACCCCCTGCAGCCGCCGCAACCTCCCGCCGGTCATGCTGTCCACGCCGGTATCCACGAAGGTGATGCGCCAGCGGGCTTCGGCGTCTTGCGGACTCAATCGCCGGACGCTCTTCGAGCCCAGCTCGAGGCTGAAATCACTGGTTAAGACGTCGTAGTTCAGGAAGTAGTCCTTGATCATTTCGCCCCTGTAACCCAGGGCCAGGATGAAGTCGGTGAACCCGAATGAGGCATAACTGCGCATGATGTGCCACAGGATGGGCCGATTCCCGATTGGCACCAATGGTTTGGGTCGATATTCGGTCTCCTCGCGAAGTCGGGTCCCAAGCCCGCCGCAAAGGATCACGACCTTGAGGTTATCCATCGATCCTCAATGCAACGACCCGGTAACGGCATCCTTTCTCACATCAAGCTCCGCTGCACGGCCGGTTTGACCCGGCGTGCCATGCCGGAGAGAGGCTCGCGGAGCCGGGCGAGCGGCCCGCCGCCGAACAGACGGATCCCCAACTCGCCGATTCGAGCCAGCGTTCGCTGGCCGGCGGTGGGTGCCATCGCCCAGGCCAGCCGGGCAAGCCGCCGCGCCGTCGCTTGGTCGCCTCGCTCCAATCGAAGCGCCGCTCGCTCGATCAGGTCATTGGCGACGGCGGCCGCGATTGCCCTGGTGGCGCCCGGATAGGGCGAGGCGGTGCCCGCCCACTCGGCCTGCAGGATAAGTCCCACGCGCAGCACGTCCATCGCCCAGAGGTTGTTCGCCTCCGCGAAGGCCGATTGGTTGGCGGCGTGTACCCGATAGTTTGCAAGCACCTGGTTTGTGACCTCGAAATCGGCGACACCCCCGGCGCGCAACCACATCAGCCAGTCCCCGAGCAACGACAGCGCCGGTTCGTAGCGGGGAAATCGCCGGTACAGCTCGGCCCGGGTGAGCACTGTGGCGGATGGAATCAGGTTGCGCGGCGTGAGCAACCGGGCGACCTCCCCGGCGGGGCAGGTCGAGCCCTGACTGACTGCCCATGCCTGGAACAGGCCGGTCAATTCCGCGGCGCGGCCAGTGCGAACGATCCGGCCGGCACCGGTCGCGACCAGCGAGCGCGGTGCTGCCTGCAGCATCGACACGGTCGTCTCGAGGAATGCGGGCTCCCACCAGTCGTCGGCGTGGAGGATGGCGATGTACGGTGTCGATGCTTCGGCCATCAGCAGGTTGACGTTGGCCACCCAGCCGATGGTCCGAGGCCGGCGCACGGTTCGGATCCGCCGGTCGGCTAACGCGGCAACGATCGACAACGAGGCATCGGTCGAGGCATTGTCGCCAACGACCACCTCCCAGTCCTCGAAGGTTTGGGCGCGGATCGATTCGAGACACTCGCGCAGGTAGGCCGCGCCGTTGTAATTCGGGACCAGCACGGTGACCTGGCTCACCAGAGCCTCCGTCCGAGCTGGGTGATGGGCGTGCGCAGGCTCGCCATCAGCGGCAAGCGCAACAGCCCCACGGCGCGATGCCCGGCCAGGCTCAGCACCGACTGCCGGACTGATAGGGCGATGGCCCGTGCGAACCGCAGCTGCACCTCAGCGCCAGCGAGGTCACCCGCCTCGATCTTCAGGCCCGCGTCGGCAAGGATCTCATTCGTGATGCCAACGGTCAATTTTCCGATGGCGTCTTTCACCGGCTCGCGACCGTCCGCCCATTCGGTCCGCAGCACCTCGACCATCCGCAGCATGTCGATGGTGGTCAAGTTCGCCCGTATGAAGCCGGTGGTCTGGCTGGCTTCATGCAGCTGGAAGTTCGCCAGCACCTCGGCGGATACCTCGACGCTCGCCATGGCCGCCGCGCGAAGCCACATCAGCCAGTCGCAGGCGTAGGGAAGCGATTCGTCAAACGAGTACCGACGGTAGAGCTCGCTGCGGGCGAGCACGGCGGGGCATCGGATGGGATCGGTGGGCAGCAACAAGGACACCGCCACCGGGGAAGGACAGGTCGAGCCCTTCTCCACCGAAAAGCCCTGGTGCAAGCCCCAGACGGCATCGGGACGAGACGGATGCACAGCGCGGGCCGCGGTAACCGCTAGCAGAGAAGCTGGCGTTCGATCCAGCATGGCGGTCACCGTGCCAAGGAACTCCGGTTCCCACCAGTCGTCCTGGTGCAGAACGGCGACATACGCGGTATCGACCTCCGCCAGCAGCAGGTTGACCGTCTGCGCCCAGCCGATATTGCGTGGGTTCCGCCGAAGCGTCAGCCGCGGCAGACCGCTTCGCTCGATCACGGCAAGCGAGTCATCGGTCGACCCGTCGTCGCCGATGACAACCCGCCAGTCGCCGTAGGACTGCCCCGAAATCGATTTGAGGCTCCGCGCTAAGAACGCCGCCCCGTTGTACACCGGCATGAGGATGGTGACGCTCATGCGGCCCTCCGCAGCTGGCGCGGGGCGGCCAGGATGGCGGCCAGCAGGCCACGCATCCAGCCCCGCTCCTCGACCCCGGCGCCGATTCGCAGGTAGACGGCGACGAAGAGGCCGGCGGCAGCGGTCGCGGCCATGATGCGCCCCATGTCCGATCGGAAGAACTGGGCGACCACCAGTCCGGCAAGGCCACCGGCAGACGCGGGCGCGACCACACGGGCCAAGGTGGCCGCAACATACTGTCGCACCGAAATCTGAAGCGACCGCATCGCCCAGCTGGGCAGGAACCAGAGGTTGGTCAGCGCCTGTGCGAGGACGGTCGCGGCAATCACGCCCACCACGCCGAAGCGAATGACGAAGACGATCGACAGCCCGAGGTTCAAGACGGCTTCGGAAGTGTTGACCATCGCCATGCGTCGCTCACCACCCGTTGCGGCGGCCAGGACGGCCGCCGGGTGGACCAACGACTCGAACAGCAGTAGCGTGAGGGCGAGGGCGAACACGGAGGATCCGACGACGCTGGACGGCCCCACCCAGGCCGCGATCAGGGGGCGCCAGGCAAACGCCAACCCCAGCATCACGGCGGCGGCACCTGCCAATTCCAGCCGCGCGCTCAGCAAGAAGTTCTCGCGCAGGCGCCGTCGGTCTCGCGCGGCCTGCATCCCGGCGTAGAACGGAAACAGCACGTCGGGCACTTTGTGAAGGAACCCGGTCAATCCGCGCGTCAGCCTCAGGGCGATCGCGTACGACGTCACCGCCGCCGCCCCCAGGAAGCCGGCGATCACCAGCGTGTCCGTCTCGAAAATCACCGCCGCGCCGGCGGAGACCATGAACATGAACAAGCTGTAGCGAAGGGCCTGGCGCACGTAGATCCGCTGCGGCCGCCGAATGCGAAGCTCCGGCAACGTGCGCCGGACGAGGAGCACGAACGCCACACACGAGACGGCGGCGCTCGCCGCCATCGCGCCGGCGAGCCCCACGATCCCCCACCCGCCGAGCGCGGCGATCACGGTCAGCACGGTGAAGCAGACCCAGTACGCGGCCCGAATGGTGTTCGCCTGGGGGAGCCTCTGGTGGGCGTGGAGGATGGTGCCAAAGAATGCCATCCACAAGCCGAGTGCCGTGGCCAGTCCGACCAGCATTGCGCCGATGAGCACCGCCCCACGGTCGGCCGATGGAACATGGACGATCAGTGGAAAGACCGTCCCGATGGCGGCCGTCGCCAGCAATACCAGCACGAAGGCGATGATGTAGGCGGCCCCGGTCGCAACAATGAAGGCCTCCACCGCCTTGGGGTCATGCCGGGCCCGGTGCTCGCCGCTAAAGCGCGCGACCGCCTGGCTGAAGCCAAAGTCGAGCAGGCCGGCAAAGGAGACGGCCGCCACGAGGGCGACCCAGAGTCCGAAGCGAGCCTGGCCCAGGGCACGCAGAACGACGGGCGTGGTGATCACGGTGGCGACTACGCCGGCGGCCAGCGCCGCGAATCCGCTGAGCGCCCCCGCGCCCACCCGGGGCGCGTTGACGTCAGGCGCTGAGGCGGACGCGCTCTCGGAAGAAAGTGGTGAACCGCTCAATCACAAACTCCAGCATCTTTTGCGTCAGCCCTGGAAAAACGCCGATGAAAAACGCGTCGCGCATCACGCGGTCGGTTTGCGTCAGCTGGCCAGAAACCCGCACCGCCGCCCCGCGAAGACGTCACGGGTCTCGATATTCGCGTCCTCCAGCCACTGCACCAGCGCGCGGCGTGAAACCCCGTCGCGGACCGTGATCGGGAATCCGAACCATGCCGGCTCGGCCCGCGCATCCCATCGCGGGAGGATGAGGCCATCCTCGAACGGTTTCAGGCCGTTGAAGAGAAGGTTGAAGTTGGCCCGCCGGCGATTGACGAAGTCATCGAGTCGTTGTAGCTGGGCCACGCCGACGGCAGCCTGCAGGTCGGTCGGCTTGAGGTTGTAGCCGATGTGCGAGTAACTGTACTTGTGGTCGTAGCCTTGTGGCAGGTCGCCTAGCTTCCAGCCGAAGCGCCTGCCGCAGGTGTTCGACTCGCCGGGCGCGCACCAGCAGTCGCGGCCCCAGTCGCGCACCGAGCGGACGATCCGGCCGTAGCGCGCCTTATTGCTGATCACCGCTCCACCCTCCCCCATCGTGATGTGATGGGCGGGATAGAAGCTGATCGTGGCCAGGTCGCCGAAGGTCCCGACCGGGCGCCCGTCGTAGCAAGAGCCGAGCGCGTCGCAGCTGTCCTCGATCAGGTAGAGATGGTGGCGGGCGGCGATTATGGTCAGCTGCTCCAGGTCGCACGGATTGCCGAGCGTGTGCGGCACCATGATGGCCCGGGTCTTCTCTGAGACCGCCGCGTCGACCAGAGCGGGGTCGATGTTGTAGGTGCCGATCTCGCAGTCGACCAGCACGGGCGTCAACTGGTTCTGCAGGAGCGGGGCGAGCGTGGTCGGGAACGTCGCCGCCGGGGTGATCACCTCGTCGCCGGGACGAAGCGGTTCCTCGAGCTGCGTCGATGTGAGGGCCGTGACCGCGACCAGGTTGGCCGATGACCCGGAGTTCACCAGCGCGACGTCGCGAACGCCGAGCCGCTGCCGCAGGGTCTGTTCGAAGCGGTCACCCCAGGGACCGAGCGTCAACCAGAAGTCGAGGCTGGCATCGACCAGATTTGTGAGCTCGCTTTCGCCATATACACGGCCGGCGTACGGCACCCGTGACGCAAAGGGGGCAAAGGGCGTCGCCTGATGTGCAGCCACGTAGTACTCGCGCACCTTTTCCAGGATTTCGCGCTTGAGCGAGTCGGCGCCGCCGCGCACGGACGAGCCGGCCGCGACATGGGTATCTGCGCGCCACTGGCGACGCACGCGCTTGAGGGCCTCATCGAGCGGCATCGCCTCGGTGCCGAGCAATCCACCCAGTCGATCGGTTTTCAGCCCGCCGGCGAGCGGGCGGGGTGCCCGCTGGCTAAGCTCGGCCGTCGGCACGGCCTCAACCAGTGCGGGGTCGAGGGCAAATGTCGAGGCGAGCCGGCGGGCAAAATCGGCGCCGGCCCGCCACGTGCACGACGCCGCCCATGCCGAGCTCGACGAGGCGAACGCTGATCTCGGCGAGACTGTCCACTAGCGTCGGCGTCGAGACCTGGTCGGACGGCGCCCGCATCCTCTCACCCGCCGAGAGTTGCTGCCAGACCTGCATCGCGAAGTTCTTCGAGGTCCGGTCCCAACCATAGACACCCGTGGTGCGGATGATGAGGGATTCCACCCCGATGTCCGCGATGGCCCGTTCTGCCTCGAGCTTGGTCTGTCCGTAGACGCTGATGGGACGCGGCGCGTCCGTCTCGCCATATGGGCCGTGCTCGCCGTCGAAGACATACTCGCTGGAGTAGAAGACGAGAACTGCACCGATCGCCTTGCAGACGGTCGCGCACGTGCGCGGCCCGTCGATGTTGATGCGCCGAGCGCGCGCCGGGTCCTCCTCGCAGCCGTCCACGTGGGTGAGTGCCGCCGCCAGGAAGACGATGTTGGGGGCCAGCTCGTGGATCAGCGCCGAGACCGCCGCCCCGTCGCCGAGGTCGAGCGGGCGCAAGCCCTCGCGGGGCCGGCTCATCGCGGTGCCGATGACCGACCAGCCCTCCGCCTCGAGGGTGCGCATCAAGGCGCCTCCGGTAAGGCCGGAGGCGCCGATCACCAGCGCACGTTTAGCCATTTCGGAGCTCCCACGAGTAGGGGATCTCCGGGCTCGCCGGGTCCATCCGCACGATCTCGTCGGGGTCATGTGGGTGGGTCGCGCAGTTGGCCACGATCGCACGCTCGCCGCCGATCCCCTTGAAGCCGTTCCACACGCCGGCGGGCACTCTGACCAGGCAGTAGTTGGCCTCTCCCACAAAGAGCTCCATCAGCTGACCGCGCGTCGTTGACCCTTCGCGGCCGTCGTAGAGCACCAGCTTGATCAACCCCGAGACGACCGCGTAGTTCAGCGTCATGCGCTTGTGCAAGTGCCAGGCCTTGACCGCGCCGGGATAGACGACCGAGAAATAGATTTCGCCGAAGCGCTCAAAGTGCGGCGCATCGGCGCGCAACATGTGCATCACCTTGCCGCGCTCGTCCGGGATCTGTTTCAGGAGATGGATCGCGACGCCATCGATCACGCCGCCGCCTCGAGGGACTCGGCGTACCAATCAATGGTCCGCCTCAGGCCTTCGTCGAGGCTGAAGCTGGGCGACCAGCCGAGCACTCGGTGCGCCTTCTCGGCAGTCAAGATCTGCATAGCGATCTCGTGGCGCGCCTCGTTGCGCACGTCGGGCTGGAGCCGCGAGCCCATCAGGTCGAGGATGCGCTGGACCAGGTCGAGCACGGCGACGGGTGTCTCGTTTGAGAAGTTGAACGCCTGGCCGCGGAGCTCCGGTCTCGAGTGGAGCTGTTCGGCCAGCGTCAAATATGCCGCCGCGCCGTCCTCGACGTAGAAGTAGTCGCGGACGGATCGGCCGTCAGACCGAATCAGGGGTCGCTGGCCTCGCAGTACTGACCGGATGGTGCCGGGCACGATACGGTTCCAGTTGAGGTCCCCGCCACCGTAGAAGTTTCCGCAGCGAGTGATGGCGACCGGCACCTCGAAAATGCTGGCGTAACTCTGGGCGATGAGGTCGGCGCAGGACTTGCTGGCGTCGTAGGGGTGCCGGCCCATCAGCGGCGTGTCCTCGTCGTAGGGGCGACCATCATGGTCGCCGTAGGCTTTGTCCGAAGAGGCCGTCACCACCTGCTTGACCTTGGGGCTCCGCCGGCACGCTTCGAGGATGGTCCACGTCCCGGCAATGTTGCTCTCGAACGTCGAGACCGGGTTGCGAGCCGCAATCGGCACGATGGTCTGCGCCGCGAGATGGATGACCGTGTCGATCTCGTACTCGCCCAGCGCCCGCTCGAGGAGCGCCTGGTCCCGCACGTCGCCGCGCACCACCTTGACCCGCTTGAGGAGCTGACTGCGGATCAAGTCACTCTGCGGAACCCAGTCGCGAACGAGGCAAACCACGTCAGCCCGCAGGTTGTGCAGCTGCTTCACCACCCAGCTGCCGACCAGCCCGGTGGCGCCGGTGACCAGGGTCGGGCGATCGCGCCAGAACAGAGGGTTCAAGGCCATAGGAAGTGACAGGTGAGTAACGGGGCGGCTATCCGATCTCCTGCGCCGATCAGCCCCGCATCGCTAAGCTGCCGTGGCTTCTCTCTGCCCGAGGTGCTCGACGAGGGGCGCGACCGATCGTTGCCAGCTGAATTCCCGGGACCGCTCCCGACCGGCCTGACCGAGGTCCGCCCGCCTGGCCCCATCGCGAGTCAGCCGGTCGATCGCCCCCGCCCAGGCGGCGCTGTCCTTCGGGTCCAGCACGATACCAGCAGGGCCGATCACCTCCCGGCATGCCGGCGCGCTGGAGACGACAGCCGCGGTTCCGTAAGTCATCGCCTCGAGGATCGGTAGCCCGAATCCCTCGTAAAGCGAGGGATACGCAAGGCAGACCGCGTGACGGTAGAGCAATGCCTTGTCGTCCTCTGAGACATACCCGAGGTACACCAGCCGTCCGGTTTGCCGGAGCGGCGCCATCTGCTCGACGATCGGCCCGTGTTTCCAGCCGAATCCTCCGGCCACAACAAGCTGCAGGGGCAGGTCGCGCAGGTTGCGAGTAAAGGCCTCGATCAGGACGGCCAGGTTCTTACGCGGCTCGAGCGTCCCCATGGTCAACACGTAGTCGCCACGAATGCCGAGTGCCCGTAGCCGCTCGACTCCGCCGATCGGTTCGCGTAGCGCGGGCCGCCCCGGGGGAACCACGATGATCTTCGTCGCCGGTACCCGAAGGCGTTCCACGAGGTCTCTCCGGGAGGTCTCCGAGATGGTGATGATGGTCTCAGCATTCGCCGCGACCGAATAAGTCTGCCGCTCGAAGAAACCGCGCAGCGTGGGATGGGTCCAGGGGACGATCAGCGGGCTGAGATCGAAGATGATCGGCATGGCCTGCTGCCGGGCCAGCAAGAGCGGCAGCCGGCTGAGCGAGATCAATGGGAGCCCGGTTCGGCGCGCGAGGATCGACTCCATCAGGTCGAAGCGGAAGTTGGGGAGATCGGGGAGGACTGTGACGTCGAACGGGACCGCGGGCCGGGTGCCGGGCCTGGCCAGGCCCCGGACGGGCAGCCGCTCGTTGAGGGCGACTGCGAGGTCGCGCATATACAGGCCGACTCCGGCCGGCTCCCCCTGGCTCCAGCGGAGATCGATGAGTACGGATGTCACGGGCAAGTAACGTCTCTTTCCCCCGCCCCTTGCGAGAGCTAGGTCATCCTCACTCTCCCGTTGCGTCATCGTGGCGGTACCCGCACGTCTCCTTCCCCAGGCCCAGCGAGAGACCGGTATCTGTGTCGTCATCCCCTGCCTCAACGAGGCGGCCACCATCGGCCGGGTTGTCTCCGACTTCCGCCGCGCCTTGCCGAAGGCGACAGTATTGGTCTTTGACAACGCTTCAACCGACGGATCGGCAGAGAAGGCGGAAGCCGCGGGTGCTACGGTCATCCGGGTCCCACGCCAGGGGAAAGGCTACGTGCTTCGCTACGCCTTCGATCGGGTCAAGGCCGATGTCTATGTCGTGGTTGACGCCGATGATACCTACCCTGCCGATCGCGTGGCCGATCTCATCGAGCCGGTGCTGCGCGGCGACTGCGACATGGCGGTTGGCGCCCGCCAACATTTCGTGCAGCGCGATGCCATCCGCCCGCTCCATCGCTGGGGTAACCGCCTGATCGTTTCGTTCCTCAACCTCAGCTTCGGCACTCGGTTGCAAGACATCCTGTCTGGATACCGGGTGCTCTCGGGCGACATGGTTCGCGAACTCCCGCTGCTGGCCCCCGGATTCGAGGTAGAGACCGAGCTCACCTTGGAGACGCTCGAGCGCGGCTTCCGCGTGCTGGAGGTACCGGTGCAATACCGGCGCCGCCCCGAGGGGAGCCGGTCCAAGCTCAGCTCCTTCAAGGACGGCTACCGGATCCTGATGACGATCATGACGCTGCTGCGCGACTACCGGCCGATGACATTTTTCACGGCGCTTGCAGGCGGAATCACGTTGCTCGGTCTGGTCGGTGGGGTGATCGTGCTCAGCGATTACGTCAGGACTGGTCTCGTCCCGCGCTTGCCCCTGGCCATCCTGTCGGCAATGTTGATCCTGCTCGCCTCGGTCTTCTTCGTGACCGGCTTCGTCGTGAGTGCCATTAACCGCCGCTTCGCCGAGGCCACCGCGCTTTCGGGCCGCTGGCGCGAGGATCGCCTGGCCCAAGACCTGACGGCATGAGGCTCTCGTTCCTCACCGACGCGGTCTATCCGTTCCACCATGGCGGGAAGGAGACCCTTCACTACGAGCGGTCGATCCGCCTTGCTCAACGCGGCCACATGGTCCGCATTCTGACCATGCACTGGTGGGGGACTCGCGCTCGTACCATCGCCCGTGACGGCATCGTCTTCCAGTCGGTCGCGCCGCGAACCTCGATCTACACGTCAAAGGGCGGACGCTCGATCTGGGAATCGGTGGTGTTCGGCTTGGGCAGCCTGCGATCGCTCTGGAGCCCGCCCTTCGACGTTCTGGACGTCGACCAGTTTCCGTTCACGCCCTTCTTCGCCGCCCGCCTGGTCTGCTGGCTCCGCGACCGTCCGATGACCGCGACCTGGTACGAGCTACTGGCGCGAATATATGGGCAGGCTGGGCCCGATCGGCTTCTTCCTGCAGCGGTTTGCCGCCCGCTCCGCCGACCTGATCTTCGCCGACTCGAGACTGACGGCACGACGCCTCACCGAATGGCTCGGAGTTGATCCCCACCGGGTGCTGGTGCTCGCACCCGGCGTAACAACTCCCTCCCCCTCTGGGGAAGGGCAGGGTGGGGACTCTAAACGAATCGACTGCATCTTCATCGGCCGCTTGCTGGCCCACAAACACGTCGACGTCTTTCTCCGGGCGCTGGCACTGGCCCCAGGCGTGACCGGGCTGATCGTGGGCAGCGGTCCAGAGAAGAATCGCCTGATCGAGCTGGCCGGCGAGCTCGGCCTTAGCGACCGCGTCCACTTCGAGTCACCCGAGACTCACGAGGCAGTCCTTGACCGTCTTCGCAGCGCCCGGCTGCTCGTCTTTCCGTCCACGCGTGAGGGCTTCGGGGTCGCGGTGCTCGAGGCGAATGCGTGTGGCGTCCCAGCGCTGGTGGTCCAGCACCCAGACAACGCTGCCCTCGAGCTGGTGCGCGACGACGTCACCGGCATCATCTGTGACCTCGCCCCGCACCCGATGGCCGCGAACATTCGGGCCTACCTGTCGGACCCCCTCCTCCAGTCCCGCATGCGCAAGGCCGCGTTGGCGACGGCGGCAACTTATTCGTGGGACGCCTACGTCAACAAGATGGAGGCCGCGCTCAAGTCCCTCGTCGGGGAGATTCCCTCCTCGATTCCGAGGTCTGAAAAGGCCGCATGAAAATCTGCCTCGTCAGCAACCTCTACCCGCCGCTCGGCCAGGGGGGCGCCGAGATTTATGTCGGCCGATCGGCCACGGCACTGGCCGAGGATCACCAGGTCGTGGTGGTCACGAGCGAACCGGGCTTTCACCTCGCGCCTCGACGCGAGGTGACGCGCGAAGGCATCGTGATCTATCGCCTGGCACGTCTAAATATTGCGCACAACGTCACTCTCCCCCTACCGCTGCTGGCGCAGGCAGCTTACCGGGCCATCGATCTCTACCACCCACAGGTCGCCGCCGCGATGAGCCAGATCATCCGTCGCGAGCGGCCTGACCTCATCCACCTTCACAATTGGGTTGGTCTCTCGCTCGCCGCACTGCTGTCAAGCGTCCCGAGGAGCGCGCCGCACATACCCGTCGCGATGACGCTGCACGACTATGGGCTTCTCTGCGCCTATGCGTCGATTCTCCATCCGGATGGCCATACCTGCGCACCGGATCTTCCTTGCCGCCTGCTAGCCAATCTCAATCGCGGGCTGGTCAACCGCACCGGTCTGGTGATCAGCCCATCGCACTACGTCCTCGACCAACACCTCCAACGCGGGTTCTTCCGGCAGGCGACCCAGCAGATCCTGCCGTATGGCCTCGAGCCCGCACCCTCTCCGCTTGCCAATTCTCCCTCCCCCTCGGGGGAGGGCAGGGTGGGGGCTTTAAAGACACCTTCGACATCCTATATATGGGTCGCGTCCAGTTCTACAAAGGCACCGAGGTTCTGATCCGGGCGTTTCGCGGCACCACCGATCCCACCCTTCGTCTCCATGTGGCAGGCACGGGCCCCTCGATCGACTCCTGCAAGGCGCTGGCGCTCGGTGACGACCGAATCCGCTTCTATGGGTTCGTGGCCGGTGAGCTCCGCCGGTCGCTGATCGAGAATGCCGACTGCATGGTCCTTCCCTCCCTCTGGCCGGACAACTACCCGGTCAGCATCCAGGACGCCTTCCAGTCGGGCCCGGTCGTGATCGCGAGCCGCGTTGGCGGCATTCCCGAGATGGTCCGCGACGGCGTCAACGGTTTGCTGGTCGAACCGGGTGATGAGTCGCGCATCGCCGCCGCCATCGACCGGCTGCGCTCATCGCCCGAGCTGGTCACGAAACTCCGCGCGTCGGCGGCAGAAACGGCTCGGCTTTATGACATGCGCTTCCATGTCGCCCACCTGATCGACGCCTACCAGCGCTTGTTGGTCACCGATCGGCTTCGACCCTTCGACCAGCGCGCCGCCTGATTTCAGCGGCGCCGACCATCCTCGCCAAGGTAGTCGGCAAGGGCGCTCTCCCAAGCCGGCAGGGGTCGCAGCCCCGCCGCCTGCCAGCGGGCGCTGTCCAGCGCACTGTTCGCCGGACGTGGCGCCGGCCGCGCGGCATCGGTTGCGCTGATCGGTTGGACCTCGACCCGGCCTTGCACGATGGCCCGGGCGAACTCGAAGCGGCTGCACGCACCCGCGTTCGCCACATGGAACAATCCCCTCGCCGGCGTCTGGATCAGCTCGCCGATCGCCTGGGCTAGGTGCCGCGTCCAGGTTGGGCTCCCGACCTGGTCGGCCACCACCTTGAGCGGGCCACCCCGCTCGGCAGCCTTGAGGATGGCCTTGACGAAGTTTTTGCCGTATTCGCCGTACAGCCAGGCGGTTCGTAGGACGCAGGCCGAGGGGTGCGCGGACTGCACCTGCAGCTCGCCTTCGTACTTCGACCGCCCATAAACGCTCAATGGATCGGCCCGGTCCAGCTCCGTGTAAGGCGACCCCTTGCGACCGTCGAAGACGTAGTCGGTGCTGATGTGCACCATCTCGGCACCGGCGCGCGCGGCCGCCTCGGCCAGGTAGCCCGCGCCCGCGGCATTGACCGCGAAGGCGAGCTCGCTCGCCTCTTCGGCAACATCGACGTCGTTGTAGGCCGCCGCGTTGATGACCCACGACGGCCGCACCTCTTCGACGATCTTCACGACCGCCTGCCGATCGGTGATGTCTAGACCGCGGTGGTCCCGACCATGGACTTCGTGTGACGCCAGCACCTCGATCAGCTCGCGTCCCAGCTGACCACCCGCGCCGGTGACCAGGATGCGCACGCTATCGAGGGACGGCGTTTGCCGGTAAGCCTCGGTAGTTTTCCTCGTAGTAGCGCCAGAAGTCGGCACTCTTTCGGGACCGCCACCAGGCGTCGTTTCGCCGGTACCAGTCCACCGTGACCCGCAGGCCTTCAGCAAATTGGATGCTCGGCTCCCAGCCAAGCGGCCGCAGCTTTCGTGTGTCGACGGCGTACCGGTAGTCATGGCCCGGCCGATCCTTCACGAAATGCTTCAGGCCAGACGGCTTTCCACACAGGCGCAATACCGCATCAGCCATCTCGACGCCGCTGACTTCGCTGCCGGTGCCGATGTTGTAGGCGCCACCGGGTTCGCCCTTCCAGAGGACGCGAGCGATCGCGCTGACGTGATCCTCGACATAGAGATAGTCGCGCACGGCCGAGCCGTTTCCATAGATGGGCAGGGGAAGATCTTGCAGGGCATTGGTGATGAACAGCGGAATGATCTTCTCGGGGAACTGGTAGGGGCCGTAGGTGTTCGACCCTCGCGTGATCAGGGTCGGGACGTCAAAGCTCGTGTGGTACGCCGCGACCAGCAT
>VBHO01000162.1:26425-33725 GCA_005882045.1 Chloroflexota bacterium
GCTTCCAGCAGCACGTAGGTGCCGTAGACGTCCGTCTGGACGAAGGCGCCGGCGCTGAGCAACGACCGATCCACATGCGATTCAGCCGCAAAGTTCACGATCGCGTCGACGTCCCGTGCCAGCTCGTCGACGGTGTCAGGGTCGCAGATGTCTCCTCTCACGAAGCGCACGCGGGGGTCGTCCCGAGCGTCGGCGAGGTTGTCCTCGCTGCCGGCATAGGTGAGCTTGTCGAGGACGGTCAGGGTGACCTCGGAGTCGGCCTTGAGACGCTGCCGTACGAATGCCGAGCCGATGAACCCGGCGCCCCCGGTCACGAGCAGACGGCGAAGTCGGAGCGCCATCAGGGAAACGCCGGGTGCGTTCGATATTCAGCGAGCGTCATTCCCCGGGCATCCTTCGACGAAACGATGGGGGTCTTGATTGGCCAGGCTGCGGCGATTTCAGGGTCGTTCCATGCGATGGTCTGTTCTGCAGAGGGATCATAATAGCCGCTGCACTTGTACTCCACATCGGCCTGCTCGGACAAGGCGAGGAAGGCGTGCCCGAATCCGACCGGCACCAGCAGCTGGCGGTGATTCTCGCCCGTCAGTTCCATCGCGAGCGACTTCCCGAAGGTCGCCGAGCCCACCCGAAGATCGACGACCACGTCGAGCACGGCCCCGCTGGAACAGCGGACGAGCTTGGCCATCGGCGCCGACAGGTCCTGAAAGTGGAAGCCGCGAAGGACGCCTTTGCGCGATCGGGAACGGTTGTCCTGGACGAAATCAAGGTCGATCCCCGCCTCCCGATACCGATCCCGTCGGTACGTCTCCAGGAAAAGGCCGCGCTCGTCAGCATGGACGGCGGGCTCGACGCAGAGCACCCCGGCGAGCGGCGTTTCACGCACAGTGATCACCTGGGGCGTACCTGCATCCTGCTAATTCTGACGGACACGCTTCGTTACACTCTCAGGATATGAGTTCGGTCGCCGTCATCGGCTCGGGATATGTTGGCCTGGCCACCGCCGTCTGCCTGGCCGAGCTCGGCCACCAGGTGATCGGCGTGGACATCGACGAGGCAAAGATCGCGAAGCTCCGAGGGGGCACGCCAACCATCTACGAGCCCGGGCTCGATGAGCTGATCGCCAGCAACCTGAAGGCCGGCCGGCTGGCCTTCACCAGTGACTACGACAAGGCGATCCCCGGCGCCGACTTCGTCTTCATCGCGGTTGGGACCCCACCTGGTCGTCGCGGCGAGGCCGACCTCCACTTCGTGAAGCAGGCGGCCAAGGCTGTGGCAGGCGCCATGAAGAAGACGGTCACGATCGTCAACAAGAGCACCGTCCCGATTGGCACCGGGAACATCGTCGCCCGAATCGTGGGCGAGAACCTGGGGGACGAAATCCCGTTCTACGTGGTCTCTAACCCCGAGTTCCTTCGCGAAGGGAGTGCCGTCTACGATTTTATGCACCCCGACCGGTTGGTCTTTGGCTCGCATGACGAGTCGGCGGCGCGGGCGGTGGCCGCCCTCTACGGCAAGCTCGATACCACGATCCTGATCACCGACCTTCACACCGCCGAGATGATCAAGTACGCGTCCAACGCCTTCCTGGCCACCCGGATCTCGTTCATCAACGAGATGGCGCGCATCTGCGAGCGTGTCGACGCCGACGTCAAGGTGGTGTCCGAAGGCATGGGCCTTGACCGCCGGATCGGTCCCCTCTTCCTGGACGCCGGCATCGGCTACGGCGGCTCCTGCTTTCCGAAGGACGTCAAGGCGCTGGCCCGGATGGCCGAGACTATGGGCTACCATCCGGAGCTGCTCGACGCCGTGATGGAGATCAATCTCGACCAGCGGACCCTGGTCGTGGAGAAACTGCGCGAGGTGCTCGGTGGCTTGCGCGGCCAGGTGATCGGCCTCCTCGGGCTCGCCTTCAAACCGAACACTGATGACGTCCGGGAGGCTCCGTCGATTGACGTCATCGAGAATCTCTTGCAGAAAGGCGCCACGGTCCGCGCCTACGACCCGAAGGCGATGCCAGTGCTCAAGGCACAGATGAATTCCATCGAGTACTGCACGGATCCCTATGCCGTCGCCAAGGATGCCGATGCGCTGCTGGTCGTGACCGAGTGGGAGGAGTTTCGACACCTCGATCTCGATCGATTGAAGAGCGTGATGCGCCGGCCCGTGATTGTCGACGGGCGCAACATCTTCGATCCGAAGACCATGCGCGATCGCGGTTTCGTCTACCGCGGTGTCGGCCGCTCGTGATTTCTGCAGCGTAGCCGCTTGCCGAAACGCGCGGTCGTCACAGGCGGGGCCGGATTCCTCGGCTCCCACCTGTGCGAGCGGTTGCTGGCCGATGGGTACCACGTCGTTTGCGTCGACAACCTGGTCACAGGGGTGGCCCGCAACATCAAGCACCTGGAGGGACGCCGCGGCTTCGAGATCATCCAGCACAACGTGTCCGAGCCGCTGTACCTGGAGGGGACGGTCGATGCCATTCTGCATTTCGCCTCGCCGGCTTCGCCGGTCGACTACGCGCAGCACCCCATCGCCACCCTCAAAGTGGGCACGCTCGGCACCCATAACATGCTCGGGCTGGCACGCGCAAAAGGCGCGGTCTTCTTGCTGGCTTCGACCTCAGAGGTCTACGGTGATCCGCTGGTTCATCCACAACCCGAGACATACTGGGGCAATGTGAATCCCATCGGGCCTCGCGGTGTCTACGATGAGGCGAAGCGGGCGGCCGAAGCGTTCACGATGGCCTACCACCGTACCCATAAACTGCGGACCCGGATCGTTCGGATTTTCAACACCTATGGACCCCGCATGAGGCTGAACGACGGACGGGCGGCCCCCAATTTCATCCGGCAGGCGCTCGCGGGCGAACCGCTCACCGTCTACGGGGACGGATCACAAACTCGCAGCCTCTGCTATGTCGACGACCTGGTCGAGGGCATCCTGGCCCTGCTTCAAACCGATTACAGCGATCCGGTCAATCTTGGAAATCCCACTGAGGTCACGATCCTCGAGCTGGCCAACCTGATCCGCGAACTCTGCGCCAGCACCAGCGAGATTGCATACAAGCCACTCCCGGAAGACGACCCCAAGCAGCGGCGTCCCGACATTACTCGGGCGCGCACCCTGTTGCATTGGACCCCGCGCACCGACCTTGGCGTGGGGTTGCAGCAGACGATCGCATCGTTTCGTCAGGGCTAGATTCCCGCTTTCCCCCGTCGAAGAACGGGAACCAAAACCCGCCGCCGACGGTATAGGGGTCGGAGGTGTGAGCATGAGCCATCGCCTGACCGGATTCGCATTGTTTGCCGTGATCGCGTTGACGGCCTGCGGGCGTTCGGTTTCGGCACCGCCCGCTATAGGCGGTTACCGCATCTTCCTCGAGGAAGGCTTCAACGGAGGTAGTGAACGCATCACCGTCCGTGATTCAGCCAGCGGCGCGCTCGAGCGTCAGCTTCCACTAGGAACCCCGGCACCTGACTGGTCGCGGTACTACACCGTGACGCCGATGGCCGGGTCAGCACGCCTGACGGCACTCGATCCAAGCTCCGGTCGAACGATCGCTCAGGCAACCGTCCCGACGGGCTACGCCCTACCGAGCCTCGGCTACCAGGGCCCAACCGCCGGCCTATCTCCAAACGGCCAGTGGCTGGCCCTGACCGACAACGGCCGGGCGACCACGGGTAAGCTCGTAAGCAGCTTCCTTGTGGGAGCGAGCTCCTTGTCCGGTTCATTCAAGACCGTCCGCGTTGACGGCGACTTCGCCTTTGATGCCTTGAGCGATACCGGGCAGAATCTATACCTCATCCAGCGGATGGGCGATCCGAATCACTACCAGGTGCGGCAGCTCGATATCGCCAGCGGGACCTTGGTGGAGCAGCCCGTGGTCGACAAGCGCGAGCCCGGAGAGCCGATGAATGGCATTCGCGGTGATAGCGTTGCCGATTCGCAGGCGCAGTATGTGTTCACGGTCTACGCTCGCGAGGCCGGTCCATTCATCCACGCCCTGCCGCTCGATCAGCCCTTCGCCTGGTGTATCGACCTGCCGGCAGCGAGCGGTTCGGACATGGAAGAGCAATTCCACTGGTCGCTGGCCGTCAACCGTGCCGGGTCGATGCTCTACGCCGTCAATGGCTCGAGCGGCCGGATTGCCGCCATCTCTCCGGCGAGCCTCCCGAGCGTTGGGCGCACGGCCCAACTCGCCCTCAATCCGGGCCACAGCCTGGTGGCAGGCTTGGTCACTGAGGCCGAGGCAAAGGGCGCGCGGATCGGTGGGGCCGCCCTCTCGACCGATGGCCGGACGCTGTTTGCATTGGGCAACGCGGGCATCGTCGTGATCGATACGGCCAGCCTCAAGATCCACGCCCGCATCCTTGAGGGAGAATCGGTGGACAGCATCCGCCTCAGCTCCGACGGCCACTGGCTCTATGCGGCTGGGGCAGCCAACAGCAAGGTGTGGCAGATCAATCCGTCGACCGGCGCCGTCAGCGGCGAGGTCAGCGGCGCGACGAATCCATGGGCATTGCTCTGGGCCGCGCCGAAATAACGCCCGTCACCGCGGAAATGGTCATCGAGTTGCGCCTCGTGCCGGGGCGTGCTGGGAGCCGCTGAAGCACTGGCTGAGTTCAGCTTCAGCCGGCTTGCCCGTGGGATCGAAGTCCTTGTCGGACAACGGCGCCGGAGGAGGGTATGGACTCGTGTACCACCAATACACCCCGCCGACCACGCCGCGGAGGGCGTTACACGTCGCCTCGTAGTAGGCACGCTGCGCCTCGAGGTCCAACGGGGCCCCCAGGTTCGCACTCGAGGGGGCACGATATGAACCCCGTCGCGACGCCGTCCCAACCTCGGTCACAACGACAGGCATTCCCGAGTCGGTGATGACGCGCTCCAACTGGACGACCCCGGGACGCCACGCCTTTTCAAGGTCCGCGGTCGTTGCCCCATCCCTGGCATCCAACGCGTAATAGGCGTCGATGCCCAGGAAGTCCAGAGCATGCGCAAATTGAGTTGGGTATCCAGTTGCCGAGATGGACGAGTACGTCAACAGCCCCGTATACGCTTGCCGAATCCGTTTGATGACGTTGAGCCACTGCGGTCCATAGGATTCGAGCGTGTTCAACTCGGTGCCAATGTCAAACACTTCGGCCCGGTTTTCCTGGGCCACGTTGGCGTAGGTGACCATCAGGTCGCCGTACGCCTCAAACCAGCCGTCAACCGGACGCGGTCGGATGCTGCCGCGCCAGTCGCCACCCTTCGCCAGGCTTGCCTCATCGAGCAACGGACGCATCATCACGGTGAAGCCTCGCTGATGAGCTTCCTGAATGAACACGCTCATTAAGTCGGAGCTTGGCGTGTTGATAGGGTCGGCATGCACATCGGTCGACCGCCCGTTCGTTTGGAAGATCGGAAAGACCAATCCGACACTGTTCACCCCAAGCGCCGCCAGATAGTCGAGTTTGCGGCGGACATTGATGGCGAAATATGGATCGTTACCGTAAATGAGCACCATAACGCCGGCCTGGAAGTCAGTTGCCCGCTTCCTTGGGCTGAGGACCTCGACGAACGGCGTCGGAGTTGGCGCAGCGCTTTGACTGAGCCCAGCGGCATGCGCCGCGACTTCGACCGGCGCCGCGGTCGGCGAAAATGCAGGTCTGAGGAGCCAGTAGGTCGCGGTGCCGGAAAGAGCGATGGAGAGAACGAGGATGGTCACCCACGAGAATCCTCGCCGCATCACTTGCTCCCGTAACATTTCGCGATCTCGAGCTCCGCGGGTTTGCCCATCGGGTTGTATCCGGCGTCACTCGCGGGTGCCGACGAAGCGTCCAGGGTCGCGTACCACCAGTACAGTCCGGAGACAACGCCGCTGAGTGCGCCGCAGGAAGCCTGATAGTAGCGCCGCTGCGTTTCGAGATCCAGTGACGCTCCGGGCTGCAAGGTCCACGGTGTGCGATAGGAACCGGTCCGCGAAGCCGTCCCAATTTCCGTTACCGTGACCGGCTTGCCGGAAGTGGCATGCACCTTCTCGAGCTCGCCTCTTCCATGGCGCCACGCGACTTCCAGATCGTTAACGGTGGCCCCGTCCCTGGCATCAAGGGGGTAATAGGCGTCTACGCTCAGGAAATCAAGAGACTGGGCAAATTGAGTTGGATAGCCATGATCAAAGGTTGACGAGTACGTCAAGAGTCCTGAGTAGATTTTTCGCACCTGCCCGATAATCTGAAGCCATTGCGCACCATAGTCCTCTAAGGAATTCAATTCGCTCCCCACGCCGAGCGCGTCGATGCGTTCGCGCTGTGCCAGGCGGGCGTAGCCAAGGATCAGGTTTTGATACGCCTGAAACCATACGTCAACGGACTTCGGGGTTATGGTTCCGCGCCACTGACGGTCCGTCGCCAGGGTGCGCTCGTCGAGCAGGGGACGGAGCAGCACCGTAAAGCCACGTTGATGCGCCTCCCGAGCGAAGAGGGCGATTCGGTCGAGGCTCGGCGTCTTGGTGGGGTCGGCGTGCACATCGACGGACTGAGCGCTTGTCTGGACGATCGGAAACACCAGTCCCACGCTGTTGACACCGAGCGCCGCCAGGCGATCGAGCTCCTGTGCGGCCTTGAAGTCGAAATTCGGATCGTTGCCGGAGGCCCACACCATCACGCCGGCCTGGAAGTCAGCGTCGTGCGTTCTCTGATGCAGCACTCGCACGAACTGGGTTGGCGTCGGCGTGGAGGCTTGTGCGACAACCGCATCTGCCCCCGACGGCGCCAAGGCCGATTTGAGCACCGAGTAGGTCGTCAGGCCGCTTATCCCAAGCAGCAGCGCCAGGCCGGCCGTCAATAGCAATTTTCGGCGCAATTTTTGGCGCTCTGCCCTCCCTCCTGCCCGCGCGTTCCTCGACGTGGCCTCCTTTGTACAACGGATTTTGTGGTTTGGCAAGGCGGCCAACTTGACAATTAGTGAACCTTTGGTATTCTCCCCGAAGGAGGGACGGGCTCGGGAAGGGTCCTCGGGGAGCACGCTGGCCGACCTTTGGCTTCCAAGCTAAGGGCGCGGCTAGTTCCTAATTTGGTCCGCCAAAGGAGCGGAGGCGATGGAGGAAAAGAGTCGGCCCGCCCGACAGCGGATGCACGCCGGCGCACCAACGCCCGCGTCCACTGGTGCTTACTGAGCGTAGATCACCTGGGCAACAACCCGGGTGGCGGTCCTAAAATCCCCGTCCAGCGCACCTGACGCAGACGATTCCGCCGAGCCGGAAGAGGAGCGCTGGTCGGCCGTGGCCACGGGGGAGCGCCCCCTCCGCCAGGCG
>VBHO01000162.1:33918-34275 GCA_005882045.1 Chloroflexota bacterium
AGCCGTCGATTCGCGACCGTTATGTCGACTATGCGATCGGGTTGCCACTGCTGGCGTGCTCGCTGGTTCTCCTCCTGCTCTTCCCCGCTCATGCATCGCCCCGCTTCTGGCAGGAACGCCTGGACCTCCTATCGCTCCCACTCTTTACCGGTGGCGCCATCGCAACCATCTTTGGAGTTAGAGCGCTCTGGCGAGTTCGCGGGGCCATTGCATTTCTATTTGTCGGCATGCTGATTCCCCTGAGCGCGTCGATCGAAACGCTCCTCGGTCCGATGGGCAGAGCAACTTCAAACGGTCCGCCGATTGGCTCGAAAGCCGCGCTCGGCTCCCTGATCGTCGGGCTCGCCTTGATGACCC
>VBHO01000163.1 GCA_005882045.1 Chloroflexota bacterium
GTACTGGGCCACCTCGCCGACGAGTTCGGCGCCGTTGGCGCGCAGGCGAGCGACAGTGTCGTCGACGCTTTCGACTGTAAACATGACGCTCCGGAGGCCCAGCGTGTTCGGCGGTGCGATCGCCGGTTCGATCTCGACCAGTTTTGGATTGCGAAACTTCGTCAGCTCAAGCCGCCCCTGCCCATCTGGGGTCCGCATCATAACGATGTCGACTTGGACACTTTCGAGCCCGTTGACGCGGTCCACCCACGGGCCCTCGACCGGCGCCTCGTCTTCGACCGTCATGCCGAGCGCGGTGAAAAAAGCGATAGCGGGTGCTAGGTCGTCGACGACGACGCTGACGTGGTCCAATCTCTTGATCGTCATGTCCCTAGCATGGCAGAGGCCGTGCGCGGCTGAGGATGGTCAGCTTCTCGCGGCCGGGGTACGGGAGCTCCACGCGCAACCCGAGACGGAGGGTGGCGGACGTCATTCGCGATGTGGCTGCGGTCCTCGATGGTGCCCTTCGCTCCAAGCTCGGTCCACGTCTTGCTACCGCGGCGATCGTCCAGATGATCGCGCGACTGGACGAAGTCCTCATCGATTCTTAACAGGCGGGCAGCCGGTCACGACGACGGTCTTCATTGCGAGTGGGACCCAGGCACGGTCTTAGGCACCACTCGTTTTGCAGCGGCGTGCAGTCGTAGCCAGGATTCCCAAGCCTCGGAGTCGGTGAGCCCCTTCGCTGCCCTCCGGTGGCAGCTTGCTCACTGTGCCATGATCGGTGCCTATGATCCGGGTCGCTGCGGACCGTCGCACAAAGAGCAATGGAGAAATTCACACCAAAGTAGGTTGAATCTTGAAGTACCGACATGCGGTGCTCACGCAAACGGGGAGACCCGAGGTCTTGCACGTAGTTGAGGACGAACTCCCGGCTCTAGGCACTGGGCAAGCGCGCGTCAAGATTCTGGCGGCTGACGTGTCGTTTTCCGATGTGAATATCCGCCGCGGGCGCTATCCAGGCGCTCCACGGCCGCCCTTCACGCCAGGGTACGCAATGGTCGGCGTCGTGGACCAATTAGGCCCAGAGACCTCAGGGCCGGCGATCGGACAGGCTGTCGCTGCTCTGACCTTCTACGGCAGCTACAGCCAATTCATATGCCTGTCCGTCCAAGAGCTGGTCCTCGTGCCTACAGGAGTGGATCCCGCTGAAGCAGTGAGCCTGGTATTGAATTACGTGGCCGCTTACCAGATGCTGCACCGGGTGGCCCATGTCGCGCTGGGTCAGCTGATCTTGGTACACGGGGCGGCCGGCGGGGTCGGCACCGCATTTCTGGAGTTGGGTCACTTGGCGGGACTTCAGATGTACGGCACTGCATCAAAGCCCAAGCACAGCCTTGGGCGCGCGGCGAGATCGCCATGACCGAGGCACGCTCGGCAGGAGGCCATGCAATGGCCGCGGCCCGAGATCTGAGTGGGGCGCCACGCCATGCCGCGTACGCCGCCGGCCAGGCGGCGGTCGTCGCACACGTTGCGGTGCACGAGCTCGGTGCGGCCGCCTATGCGATCAAGGCCGCACGTGCCGCCGCGCCGGAAGGAGAGGGCGAGAGCGCAGGGCGACTCGAGTGCCGGTGGCAGCGCGACCAGCTCCCGGAGGCGATCCGCGAGCTCGTACTCGACGATCAGCGGTTGCGGAACGACATCTGCTGGTCGGTGTTCCACTGCTAAGAACGCGTCGGGGCGCCGCACTGCCCAACAAGCGCATCAGTGCGTGCTGGCCATGGCCCTCCATCAGTCCGGTGTCGGCGCTCACCGACCCTTGCGAGCCCTCCGTCAGCTCTGCGCTCGGCTCATCAAGGAGCTCATAGCCCATGGCCGAACTAATCGAACAAGGCCTTACGCGCGGTAAGGATTCTGGAGCTTTTTCGCGAGCGGCAGCGTTGTATGACCATGAAGCCGCTTTAGGTGTTGGACTGCATCGGAGCCAGCATCGTTCTGGCAGGCTGCGGCGACGCCCGACTCGCAGCCGGAGCCGACAGCTCCGTCCCGGCGAGCGGGCCGAACTGCCTCTATCGAAAAGAGCGGTGTGCGAACGATTATGCGTTGGGGCGGCTCCCGACACCCATTGCGGGTGAGGCGCCAGCGCCCATCGGAATGGCCGGTCTCCTATTTCATTACGGCCAGAAGCTGCCGGCAGGCCTGCTCGCAGCGCCGGCAGGCCTCGGCGCACACCCGGCAGTGCTCGTGCTTATGGGCATGGTGCTCGCACTCATCGCCACAGCTCTTGCAGATGGCCACGCAGGCCTGCAGCAGCGGCTTGGTGACGTTGGCATCGTACTGGGCCTGGCGTGTGACGACGCTGACAGTGGCGATGCAGACGTCGGCGCAGTCCAGGCAGAGCCGGATGCACTTGACTAGCTCGGCGAGGCTCGGCTCGCTCAAATCGGCCTCGTTGTCGGCTGTGCAGGCCTGGGCACAGCTGTTGAGCGCGTCGATGGCCGCGGCTAGCACGCCGGCGTCGACCGCTAAGTCGCTTGGGTAGGTGGCCAGCATCTGCCTGGCGTAGCTCATGGCTCCTTCCATTCGAGGCGACGGGGTCGCAACCGAGTATAGGTACATCTCTAATCACCCATGAGTTTCGTGAAACCCCGGCGACNNCGACCTGGATTCATTACACGGTGAAGACCTGGACCTGGCCCTTTTCAACCTTGACCTGCAGCGGCGGCAACGGCGAGAGGGGGCTCCCATAGTTGGTCGGCTGACCATCCTTCTCAAAGGTCGCCCCGTGGCACGGACACTCGAAGCGATCTCGGAACTTGCTGTAGTTGAGGATGCAGGCCATGTGGGTGCAGATGGCGGACAGACCCTTGACCTCCTCTCCTTGCCGGATCAGGAAGCCCTCGATCGCTCCCGACCTGAAGGCGATCGGGGTGCCCTCGGGCAGTTCCGCCAGCGCTTTGACGGGCTTCCAGGTGCCGTTGGTTTCGACCAGTGCCCGCTGCGCGACCTTTTTTGGCTGCGTCTTGGTGGCTTGCTGGATGCCGAGCATCGCCGCGACACCGGCGGCGATCCCGGCGGCACCCGTCAACAGCAGTGACCGGCGGCTGGGGCGCGAAGCTGGTTGTGGCTGCGCCGATCGCTGCCCGACCCACTCGTGAATCGAGCCCTGCATTCGCTCCAGGAACTCTTTCGACGGGAGGCCGGCCCCCGGCTTCGCCGCCCGCAACATAGCGGCGGTCTGCCGCGCGCCCAGGGCGTCTTCATCGGGCAGGGGCGTGCGCTCCGGCCGCCTATCCTGCAGCAGGTCTTCGACGTGCCGGTCGAGCTGTTCGGGATCGTCGTTCACGACCGCCTCCCGCGTTCGCGGCCGGCACGGTTCAGCGCCCGGAACTGCAGCACCTTGACGTTGGTCTCGCTGAGGTTGAGCTCCTGCGCCGTTTCCCGTACCGAATAGCCGCGCAGGAACCGCAGCTCGAGGACCCGGCGGTAACTTTCGGGGAGAGTTGCAAGTAGCGAGTCCACCCGTTGTACCGCTTCGGGATTCTCCCGGGGCGCGGGCGCTTGGGTCACGTCGTCCTCGAGCTCACCGGCGCCCTCCGCGTAATACTCGCGCCAGTGGTCGGCCAGCGTCGTCTGGGCGACGCGGTATAGCCAGCTGCGCAGCTCGGGAACCGAGACATCGCTGCGCATGCCGTTGATCGCCTTCACGAACACCTGGGCCGTGAGGTCCTCGGCGTCCGGGCGGTTACCGACTCGGCCGTAGATGTATTGATAGATGGCTGTGACATGCGTCTGGTAGGCCCAGGTGAGGTGATCCTGGCCGTGCGGGGCGTCGGCGCGAGGGAGCGGGACGATCTTCCCGGAGGAAGCGACAGCAGCGCTGGTTCTCTCGTCCTCACGCATCCGCTTCCGCAGTTATATACCGCTTGGGGTTACGGGGTCGCAACCGCGCGTAATGTCGCTCTGTTCAGTGGGGGCCCAATGTGGGAATACTGGAGGAGGGAAAGGGCTTAGATAACATGGGAGATTCGCAAGCGATGGAAAAGAACCGGCAGTACGACGTCGTCATCATCGGCGGTGGACCGGCCGGCCTGACTGCCGCGCTCTACGCCGGCCGGGCGCGGGTCAAGACCGTGCTGCTGGAGCGCGGGGCGCCGGGCGGACAGCTGCTCAACACCGAGGCGATCGAGGACTACCCGGGCTTCGACCACATCACCGGCCCGGAGCTGGCCCAGCGCATGGCCGACCAGGCCGTCAAGTTCGGCGTCGACCTGGAGACGGCCCGCGTGACCGGGATCGAGCGGCGCGGCGACAAGCACGTGGTGCAGACCGAGGACGGCGAATACACCGCCGACTTCGTTATTCTGACCGCCGGCGGCGAGCCGAAGAAGCTCGGCATCCCGGGCGAGACCGAGTTCCAGGGGCGCGGCGTTTCGCAGTGCGCCGTCTGTGACGGGGCCTTCTTCAAAGAGGAGGAGGTTGCCGTGGTCGGTGGTGGCGACGCCGCGCTGGAGGAAGGCGTCTTTTTGACCCGCTACGCCAAGAAGGTTTACATCATCCACCGGCGCGACAAGTTTCGCGCCCAGGCGATCCTGGTGGAGGCGGCACGCAAGAACCCCAAGGTCGAGCTGATCACCAACACGACCGTCAGCGAGGTCAAGGGTGACGACGGCCAGGTCAAGGAGATCACCTTAAAGGACGTCGTCACCGGCCAGACTCGACCGCTGAAGGTGACCGGCCTCTTCGTCTTCATCGGCTTTCAGCCGAATGTCCAGTTCTTCGATCATCGCGACCACGTCGAGCACGATCCGCTGGGATTCCTGGTGACCGACACGACCATGCAGACCAGCCTGCCCGGCGTCTACGCGGCTGGCGACGTGCGGTCGCAGCTCACGCGGCAGATCACGACCGCCGTCGGCGATGCGACCACCGCCGCCATCGACGCGGTGAAGAAGCTCGAGGCCAAGAAGCACGAGCCCACGCCCGTGCCGGTCGACCTCTACGGCCCCACCCGGCCGGACCTCGTCGGCAGCTAACCCAGACCGCCCGCCCCACCGTGCCGCCGGCGCGGTAACGGGATTGTTCGTCGTCGCCGCCGGGCTGCGGCTCTGGGGGATCAACTTCGGGCTGCCCGCTCTCTACCGACCGGATGAAGACGTCACGGTGGGGCGCGCCATGGGCATCTTCCATGGCATCCTGGATCCGCACTTCGCCGACTGGCCGCACCTTTACTTCTATGTCGCCGCGGCGTGGCTCGCGCCATTCCGACTGATCGGGCTGGTCCAGGACCAGGCCTCCGGGTATCTGTGGGTCCGCGTCCTCGACGCGCTGCTCGGCAGCCTCACGGTGCTGCTCGTGTTCGAGTTTGGCCGCCGCGCCTACGGATGGCTGGCCGGCTTCCTTGGAGCATCGGCGCTGGCGGTCGCCTTCCTGCATGTCCGGGATAGCCACTTCGCCACGCTCGATATCCCGCTGACCCTGACCTGCGTCGCCGCGCTGTACATTGCGTATCGCACCATCCAGGCCCGCGGCGCACGCCCCTTGCTGCTCAACGGGATCGCCCTCGGCATTACGGCCAGCCTGAAGTACAACGGGGCGCTCGTCTTCGCCGGCATCGCCGCCGCCCAGACGCTGCGGGCCCGCGCCGAACGCAGCCGGTTCCCACAAATCCTCGCACGGCTGGCGCTGATCGCCGCCATCGGCGTCGCCACCCTCGCGATCACGTCCCCCTTCCTGGTGCTCGACCCGGGCATGACGCAGCACGGCATCGGCTACATCTTCCAGCACCTCGGAAAGGCGACCGCGCCGGCGATCGGTTGGGTGCAGCTGAGTCTCGCGCTGTGGTCTGGCATCGATCCGGTGCTGGTGCTGCTGGCGATCGCGGGCGTCGCCTACGCGGCCTGGCGGCGGCAGCCGGCCGACCTCATCATCCTCACCTTCCTGGCCGTCTACCTGCTCGTAATCGGCGCCGGCCGGTCGGTGTTCTTTCGCTACGCCGATCCGATGATCCCGTTTCTGCTCCTGCTCGGCGGTCGCGCCCTGGCGGTGCTCGTCGAGCGGAGCGCGCGCGGTCGAGCCCGGCGGCTCGCGCTAACAGTGGCGCTGGTGCTGATCGGGGTGGCGCCCTTGGCGCACGACGTTCGCTATGACCTGTTGATCCAGCAGACGGACACGCGCACGCTCGCCTTCGACTGGCTGGCGCAGCATGTGCCCGCCGGCAGCCGGGCCGCCGTGCCCTACATGGCGGGTCCGGCTCACGACCAGGCGATGATCGATAGCGGTGAACACAGTCACGGCGCGACCGATCCATACGTGGCGTCCTTCCTCGACAGCCGGCTCGAGACGCAGTACAGCATCCACGAGTTGACCCGCGAGGACCTTCAGCTGAGATCGCTCGACAGCTTTCGAGACGAGCGAATCACTTATGTGGTGGTCGGCTACGAAACGCCGGGTAGCGGTTGCCGGATCGATAGTCCGCTCGAGCGGGCGTTGCGGGCGCAGGGACCCCCGCTGGCGAGCTTTTTCCCGACCACCGGCTGTCCCGACAGCATTTTCGACCCGATCGACACCTACTACGTCCCGCTCGCCGGCTACGGCGGCTGGGTCCGGCCCGGCCCTTATATCCGGATTTACCGGCTCCATGGGTGATCCCGAATCAGCCGCTTCGCCCGCGCGCAACCGCCGTCTATAGTGAAAACCAGTGAACCTGATCGCCCTGATCAAGGAACGGGCCAAATACTACAAGTGCCTCGCTTGCTCCCAGGCGCTCGCCGACTGCCAGGTGAAGCTGCTCAACGAGGCCGACGGGCATTGCACGGTTGAGGTCACCTGCGCCAACTGCGGCGTCAGCTTCGTCGCGGTGCTCCTGCTCAAGAAAGCCAAGCATCCAGACGGTTTGCCCAAGGCCGCCAGCGAAGGGCCGATCAGCAGTGACGAGATGCTCGACGTCCACGAATTTATGAAGGCCTTCAATGGCCCGATCAAGGAGCTTGTCCGCTGGCGTCCGTCCCGCCAGCCGTCTTCGTCCTGACAGCCCGCACGCGATACGCTCGCCTTTCCACACCGGGGCTCGCTGATCTGCCCTCCCCCAGAGGGGGAGGGGACTTCTAAGATTGGTGCCGATGGTGTATCTCGACCACTCGGCAACCACGCCGCTCGACCCCGAAGTCCTGCAGGCGATGATGCCGTACCTGACCGAGGAGTTCGGCAACGCCTCCAGCGTCTATGGCCTGGGACAGCGCGCGCGCCAGGCCATCGATCAGGCCCGCGATGAGGTGGCGGCCTTTTACGGTGTCGTTGCGAAAGATGTGATCTTCACCTCGGGCGGCACCGAGGGTGACAACTTCGCCTTGCGCGGCATCGCCGAGCGGAACGCCGATCGCGGCCGGCACATCATCACCTCGACCATCGAGCACGATGCCGTGCTTCGCTCCGCCGAGGCGCTGGAGCGCGACGGATTCGAGGTCACCCGCCTGCGTGTCGACCGGTTTGGCCTGGTCGATCGGGCGACGTTGAGCGAGGCGTTGCGGCCCGACACCATCCTGGTGAGCATCATGCACGCGAACAATGAGGTCGGAACCATCGAACCGATCCGTGAATTGGTCGCGGTGACGCGGGAGCGCAGTGACGCCTACTTCCACACCGACGCCGTGCAATCGACGGGGAAGATCCCGGTGCGCGTCGACGAGCTGGGCGTCGACCTGCTGTCCATGTCGGCGCACAAGCTCCACGGTCCGAAGGGCGTCGGCTGTCTGATCGTGCGCTCCGGCGTCCGGCTCGAGCCGCAATTGCACGGGGGCGGTCATGAGCGCAACCGCCGCGCCGGGACCGAAAACGTCGCGGGCATCGTCGGGCTCGCTAAGGCCGTGGGCATCGCGAGTCGGGATCTGACGACGAACACGGCGCACCTGACCGCGCTCCGCGATCGCCTGATCGAGGGCGTTCTCGACCGCATCCCCGGCGCCGAACTCACCGGGCATCCGCAACAGCGGCTCCCGCACCACGCCAGCTTCTTGTTTGCGGGTGTGGAGGGCGAGTCGTTGCTGCTGCAGCTCGACATGGACGGCATCGCCGCGTCATCGGGCTCGGCATGCACCTCGGGCTCACTCGAAGCGAGCCACGTCATCCTGGCGCTCGGCTACCCCCGCGAACGGGCGCTGGGCAGTCTTCGTCTTTCGGTCGGAAAGGGCAACACCGACGCGGACATCGACCTGGTCCTGGCCCGGCTGCCGGCGATGGTGGCCCGGCTACGCGCGATGGCCCCTATTTCCGCCGCCTGAGGGGCTCGCATGCCGGAAAAGTTCTACAGCGTGGATGAGGCGAATGCGCTGGTCCCCAAGCTCAAATCCGTGCTGGAGCGCATCCGGCAGACGCAGGAGGAGCTGGCGAAGGACAAGTCCGTCGCTGCGGTGCGTCAGAAGGCGGCCCAGAATGGTGGCGGCCTGCCAAGCCGCCATCTGTCGGCCCTAACGAAAAGGCTCGAGGGTGACCTGCGGCAACTCGAGGAGTGGGGCATTACGCTTCGCGATCCAAGCATCGGATTGATCGACTTCCTCCACAAGCGTGAGGGTGAAACCGTCTTCCTCTGCTGGAAGCTCGGCGAGGCCCGGGTCGAATGGTGGCATCCACTCGAGACAGGGATCGCCGGGCGCCAGCGACTTTAGCCGCTGCGGAAGACGACGGCGATGATGAAGAGCGCCAGCAGGATCGAGGAGACCGACAGCCCGATGATGCCGAGCAGCCGGCCGGTCTTCGCCCGATCGTCACCCTGGTAGCGGTTCGGCGCCGAGCGAATTTCGCGAACAGCACTGTTGGCGAAGACGATCGCGAGGATCCCGGTTGGGATCGCGATCAGCGGCATCCAGAAGAAGAGCAGCGTGGTCACGCCCCAGGTCATGGCGCTCGAGGCGCCGTGATACATCGGCCGGTACGGCGAGATCCCCTCACGTTCGGCGAGCTGGTCGAGCGCGGCGAGCGCGCCGGCGATGGCCACGACGTCCGGCAGGGCGCGCCGCAAGGCAGGTTCCGCGCTCTGGGCGAGCGCCTCGCGCCGCGCCACCGGAAGCGCCTCCCGGCGCGCGGCGTAGGCGACCACCAGCCGTCGAAGTCCGGGGTCGATCGCCGCAGGCTCGCCGGTCGGTGTGCTCGAGGTCAGCGGGGTCGCCGGCGTCGATGCGGGCGTCGCCCAGATCGAGGCTGCCGGTTGCGGAGTCGCGACCGCACCGGCCGGCGCGCTCGACAGGTCATAGAGACTGACGCGCTCGCGATCACGCACCACCAGCGTGCCGGCGGCGAAGTCTCCGAGCCGTTTGCCGCGGCCATTGATGAAGAGCGTCAACATGCCGATGGCGTAGAAGACGGGAAGGAAGTCGACGATCCGCACCAGGTTGCGAATCGCCGCCTGCCCGAGGGTCACCGGCTCGCCGTGATCGCCGACCACCCGCAGGCGGGCGGCGCGCTTGCCGAGGGTTTGTCCGTTCCAGACCGCCTCACTGACGAGGAAGTAGCCGGCTAGCAGGATGAAGCCGAGGATGATCTCGATCAGGATCGCCATGATGACCAGCGAATCGAGGATCTGCGCCAGGAAGCGGCTGCCGATGCCGGCGATCTCGTACTGGAACGCCACCCGCTCCGGCGTCGAGATGACGAGATCGTCGGACGCGTCCGGCGGGTGCACGCTCTCACTCTACCCGCCGAATTTGCGAGAGCGCGTCGCAGTCCTGCGACAACAACCCGTTTGGCGGCGGCCTCGGTCATCATGGATGGGGTGCGCGCCGATGAATTCGTCAGCCGCCGGCGAGGGGAGTGGGACCGCCTCGAAACACTGCTGACGCGTGCCGGCACCAGCCGGGTCGGCGGGCTGCGGGCAACCGAGGTGCTCTCCCTGGCCGCGCTCTATCGCCGGGCAACGGCCGACTTCGCCCGGGCGAAGCGTGACTGGCCGACGGAACCGGTGGCCACGTATCTCAACGGCCTGGTCGCCCGGGGGCACGCGGCGGTCTACCGCCAGGGTGGCAACCTCGGCGAGCGCATCGCCATCTTCTACAAGCGCACGCTGCCGCAGACCTATCGAGAGTCGGCTCCCTACTTGGTCGCCGCCGCCTTGCTTCTCTTCGGACCGGCGCTGGTCGCGTTCGCCGCCATCACGCTCGATCCGAAGCTGGCCTATGCCCTCGCGCCCGCCGAGCTGGTGCAACTGGTGAAAAGCCATCAGCTCTGGACCCAGATCCCGGTGGACAAACGGCCGTTGATGTCCGGCGTGATCATGACGAACAACGGCCTGCCCACCATCTACCTGCTGATGACGAACGGGATCCAACTGGGCGGGCTGCTCGGACTTACCAACGCCTACGGCATCGCACCAGGGCTGCTCGATTTCGTGGTCGGCCACGGCGTTCTCGAGCTCTCGGTAGTGGTCGCGGCCGGCGCCTGCGGCCTGATGATGGGATGGGCGGTCCTGTTGCCAGGCGGGTACCGACGGAGCGACGCCCTCGTGCTCGCGGCGCGCAAGGCCCTGATCATCCTCGCCGGCCTTGCCCCGCTACTGATCATCGCCGGCATCATCGAAGGCAACTTGAGCCCATCGGATGCGCCCACCGCCGTCAAGGTCGCGGTCGGCCTGACCACCGGGGTCCTGCTCTACTCCTACCTGCTCCTCACAGGGCGCGGCTCTCAGAACCCGGCATAGAAGGCCGGGTAGAACACCTCGTTGACGGCCTGGGTCGCCCGCCCATCGGCTGCCACCAGCCAGAGCTGGTCGACGTCACCGCTGCTGGGCTGACTGCTCACGGCGATGGCCATGCTCGACCCGTTGGGCTGCGGCATCGCATACATCGTCCGGGCCCCATCCTCGGGAGAACCGCCCGGTTGTCGCCAGAGAATCTTGCCCGTCTGCCAATCGAGAAGCTCGGCGTCGTTTGGGCCCACCCCAGCGAAAAATGGCCCCGTGACCACGCGCATGCCGTCCCAGGAGAACCGCAGGACCCGTCGCCCGTCAAGATGCGCCACGATGCGCCCATCCGACGTTCCCCGGATCGAGCTCATCGAGGAGAGCGGCTGACCCTGGGCGTCATACGTCGGGATCTGTTCCGCGAGGTATCGGCCGTCACGGGAGCTGGTGACACCGAGACCGACTCCGGCATATGCCCTCTGGTAAAGGGTTCGTCCGGTCGTCAGCGCGATCACGCGGACGGCCGTGGTGCCACCCATCCCGATGTCCGCGAGCACCGCCCGGTCGTTGCCCACGCTACACGCGATGATCACGGGGCCGGAACGCTCGCCGGCCACGCCCATCGGAGCGACGCGGTGCAATTGACCGCCCGTCGGGCCGGTCATCAGCCACAGGTGGCCGCCGCTATCGACGACATCGCAAAGGCTCTTGCTGTCATCCGCAATCATCGGGTTGGACCGAAACCCGCTGACCGTGCTGACCTGCACCCCGTTGCGATCGACCAGCCCGCGGTCCGAAGTGAAGAAGACGGAGCCATCCGGGGCTTGCTGGGTCGCGGATGCCTGGTAGATCGTGCCAACCAGCTTGCCGCTCCAGTCGATCGCCACCAGGCGTTGCGTGCCGGATGCCGGCATCCATGGGCTCGACGTCCCATACCAGATGACGGCCACGCCCGCGGGGGGCGCCCCCGGTTCCGTCGAGAATGCCCATTGAGCCCGGATGTTGGCCGCCTTCACACCGTAGTCGACGCTGACAGTCGCCTGGTACCGGGTCAGTGGCTTGAGTCCCGAATATTGGACGAATAGCGTCGTTCCGCTCCATTGGATCGGCAGCATCACCCCATCCGCGGGCTCGAGGCTCAGGTGAGGCTCGACCGGCGGCCGATGGGTGAAGTCGACGGACAGCTGACCGACGCGTGGCACGATCGATTGCCCATCCTGGGGGAACACGCTGACGAGACGGGGATAACCCTCGGTCGTCATCGTCCAGCGCTTCTCGTAGTGGCCGAGGTCCTTGAGGCGGCTGCGGTAGTCAGCCCCGAGGACGAGCTGATACCGAGTCGCGAACCGAAGCCCGGAATAGCTCACGATGAATGTGCTCCCATCCCAGCGCGCCGGCTCGAGCGCGCCATCGGACGGCTCGAGCCGGAGGGTCGGCGTGCCTACCGGATGTCCACCGAACGTGACCTTGAAGTCTCCTCGCAGGGGCACCTCTTTCGCGCCGGCCGGCGGGCTCAAGTCCGTCACTTTGGGTTGTGCCACCGCCAACGCGTTGGCACGAATCGAAAGAAACGCCGCGAGGGCCCCAAGGAGAACGAGGCCGCCAAGACTCAGCAACAGCACGCGGCGCCGGCCGACCGGCTCGACCGCCTGTTCCTCCTCGAGGAGGTCGACGATTCGAAGGTGGAGGTTCTCGCTCACGATGACTCGTTGCTCAGGGCGGTCAATTGGTACGGCCGCCTGCCGCCCGCGCGAGGCCCGTTCGCGCACCCGAGCATGCAGCCGTTCCTTCAATTCCACGATCTGGGGCGTGGCCCCGAGCGACGGCGCCAGGCTGCGGAACGCCTCCAGGATGATCCGCTCCGCCGCGGCCGGATCTGGTGCAGCCGCGTGGGCGAGCCGGTAGGCATCGGTTTCGAGCTCCCGCACCAGTTGATCGATTCGATTGCGCTCGAGGGTCTTCACGCCACCTTCGCCCAAGGGAACGCCGCGGAATTGTCGGAAGTTACTTCGACCCTATAGCAACGCCCGCTCCTTCAACTCCAGGTACCGTTCGACCAGGGAGGGGCTGAGCTGGCCGGCCTCGACGTCGAGCCCCAGGACACCACCCTGGCGCAGCTGCTCGAAGCTCGCCCGACGCGCCGAGAGGAGCTCTTCGGCGGCCGCCCATTCGTAGGCGCGGGAGACGCGTTCGATGGGCGCGTTGCGGGCCGCCAGCACCTCCGGGTCGGACATGGCGACCACCATCACCAGGTGGCGGTGACTCAGGCGGATGGCGTGGCCGACGAGGTCGCGCGAGGCCTCGGGATCGAGAACGTCCGTGAGCACGATCACCAATGAGCGGCGGCTGACTCGAAGCGCGAGGTGCGAGAACGCTTCCGCAAAGTCGGGTTCGGTGTACTCGGGCCTGATGTCATAGAGCACCTTGTTGAGCTGCGTCACCTGGGCCGGGCCGCGTTGCGGCGCCACGAAGCGGCGCACGCTATCGCTGAACGTCATCATGCCAACCTTGTCTCCCTGGCTCTGCGCTACCCAGGCAAGCAGGAGGGCCGCATTCACCGCATGGTCGAGCTTGCTGAGCAGTCCTGCCGGCGCCGTCATCAGCCGGCCGCAGTCGATGGCGATGATCGCCTGCTGGCCGCGCTCCGCCTCGACCTCCATCACCACCGGGCTGTCGCGCCGCGCCGTCGCCTTCCAGCTGATGCGTCGCACCTCGTCGCCCGGCAGGTAGTCGCGTAATCCCGCAAACGCGGTGGTGGCGCCCGGTGGGCGAGCCCGGCGAAGCCCGGCCATGATGCGCATGCCGCGGCGCAGCATCAGCTCGTAACGCTTGATGGCGAGGACATCCGGGTAGACCGCGGCCGCCTCATCGGCCCGAATGCGCACCTGGCGAATCAGCCAGCCACCCGGTCGCCAGCATCGGAGGTCAACCGCACCGAAGCGGTAGGCGCCCCGGTGCGGCGGTTCGACCGTGTACTCGACGTGCAGCAGGCCTTCGCCGTCGAAGACCCCCGATACCATTCGGCGATCCGGGCGCAGATCGGCGGGCACGTGGTCGGCCACCTCGGCGGGCAGGCGCGCCGCGCCGGCATGCGCGACCAGAAGCTGCACGCTCTGCAGCTCACCCAGCGAGAACGGCTGGGGCAGGACGCGGCTCGCCATGAAACCGGACTTGCTCGGCAAGCGGCCCACCTCCGCGACCAGGATGCCTGCCATGGCGGCGTAATAGACGAGCGGCGCGATGATGAACACCGGGCTCAGCAGGAGGAGCAAAAACAGGACGGATCCCGCGACCAGGGTTGCCAGCAGCCGCGGCTGCGGGAGGAGCGTCATGCGGCCGGCTCTCGCCCTATCGGGGCGGGGTGACGCGGGCAATTACCGCGTCGAGCAGGCTGTCGGCGGTCTGGCCGCCGACCTCGGCCTCCGGGCGCAGCAGCAATCGATGTCGGAAGGTCGGCCGGAGCAACCCTTTGACATCGTCCGGGGTGACGTAGTCGCGGCCCTCGAACGCCGCGGCCGCCTTGGATGCCAGCAGCAGGAGCACCTCGGCTCGCGGGCTGGCCCCGAGCACCAGCTCGGCGGCCTGGCGGGTGGCCACGGCGAGCTCGATGATGTAGCGCCGGAGGCGCTCATCGACTGTGACCTTGCGCGCTTCGGCCTGGCATTCCGCGATCGCCGCGGCCTCGACGATGGGCGTGACCCCGGCACGCGCCGGGTCCCGTAGCTCGATGCCGGCATCCCAACGCCGCAGCATCTCGAGCTCCTGCTCGGGCGTGGGGTAATTCATGTACGCCTTGAACAGGAAGCGATCCTGCTGCGCTTCCGGCAGCGGATAGGTCCCTTCGTACTCGATCGGGTTCTGCGTGGCCAGGACCATGAACGGGTCGGGCAGCGGCTGCTGGACACCCTCGAGGCTGACGCCGTGCTCCTCCATCGCTTCCAGCAGCGCGGCCTGCACTTTGGCGGGCGCGCGATTGATCTCGTCCGCCAGCAGGATGTTGGTGAAGACCGGACCCTTTCGGATGCGGAACGACCGCGACTGTAAGTCGTAGACGGAGGTCCCGACGATGTCCGACGGCATCAGGTCGGGCGTGAACTGCACCCGGCCGTATTCCAGTGAGAGCAGGCGGGCGATCGTCTTGGCCAGCAGCGTTTTGCCGACGCCGGGAACACCCTCGAGTAACACATGGCCCTGCGCGATCAGCGCAATCGCGCAGAGGCGCACCGCCTCGTCCTGGCCGACCACCGCTTTCGATGCTTCCGAGCGAAAACGCGCGTAAAAATCGGCGGCTTTCATGCGGACTCCTTCATGCTGGACGACAACGGATAGGCGAGATCATGCAACCGGCGGGCCATCTCGAGGACCTCGTCTTCGCTGGTGCTGGCCCATTCGAGCTCGCGTTCGGCGCGGGCCAGCTCGGCCGCCGCCGCCGGTGCACGCTGTTCGATGGTGGCGTTGAGGCGATCACTGGGGACGTCGCCGCCGAGACCAATCCGTTGGGCGACCGCGCGGCGCGAAGCGGAGAGCAAGGCCTCCAGCGTAACCCGCCGGGCACCCGTGCGATGCAGGAGGCTGCCGACCGCCACCGCGTACTCTGCTGTCGACCGATCCTCGCGAGCGCGCAAGGGGATGCGCGGGCCGAAGGCCCGGCCGCGGAGCGCCAGGCCGACAAAGACGATCACCACCACCGATAAAAGAGCGATGCCCCATGGGGTCGTCATCCATGCGGTTTCGGGGGAAGCGGTCGCCGCCGCGCCGTGATGAAACTCATCGAACCAGACCCGGCCGCCGGACGGCGTCATCGCGATCAGATCGGCGGCAAAGCGACCATTGTCGGGTGCTCCGAGAAATCCATTGCACAGGATCAGCGGATCCGTAAGCGCCACCAGCTGGCCATGGCCGACGTCCTGCCGCACCGCCAGCACGTCACCCGCTTCGTTGCGAAGCAGCGGTACCTGTGCTGCGGTCGGATGGAAGGCACGGGCGCCGTCGGCGCCCGCGACGGTGTCGACCCCGCCCAGGATCGGCGCGGCGGCGTGGGCCTTGGCGGGCACGGCAGTTGGGGAGCGACGTAGTCCGAACTGCGCATCGAGCTGAGGGTCGCCGTCCTCGGCCGCGTAGACGAGGACGCCGCCGGATTGCATCCAGCTGTTCAGTTGCTGGACCTCGCCAGAGCTGAACCCGGTGGTCGGCGTGAAGACAAAAAGCAAGCCGGATGACGGTGACAGGGCGAAGTCACCTTCGACCGATCCGCTCGAGTGGCCGAGCGCGTCGGCGTAGGCACGGAGCGCCGACGTCCCATCGGCGGCATCACTGGTCGAGGCATGGTCCGGAGATCGGCCCTGCGTCCCGCTGCCGCGCAGCAGCACCAGTACGAAGACCAGCAGCACCATCACCGCCAACGCGATCCAGCCACGACCCTTCATGCAACGGTCCCCCGGTAGGGCGCCGCCGCCTCGGCGGCACGGCCGTAGGTATCGGCGTCGGGCGTCCGATGGCCGTAGCTCGCCTCCTCGAAGGAGAGCAGCAGCGGCCGCAACGCCTCGGCGCGCTCGGACTGCTGGAAGAGCTCGCGCACGGTGAACGGACTGTGCTCCCAGGCATGTTCGCCACGGAGGTGGACCGCGACCCCGCCGGCCAATGCCTTGATCGCCGCGACGTAATCGTGGCTGGCCGCCAACCGGTCGGCGTCGCCAAAGAAGTCGACGCGGCCACGGGCCATCGGGCCTGCCGCCCGTAACCTCGCCTCGCGTCCACCTCGGCTCAGCCCGCCGCGGATCGGCCACGCGATGATGCCGATCACGGCCGCAACTCCGATCGCCAGCCAGATCCAGAGCGGGATGTTGAGGTGCAGGTTGCCGACCCCCAGCCACGAGAGCAAGTCGCCGATCCGACGCACGATGAATCCGAGGATTCGTTCGGGTAACGACGGCCCCGCGCTGAGGCCCGAGTAGCGCGGCTGCGACAGGATGGCCTGCAGTTGCCGTTCGGCCTGGCTCGGGCTGGGCGTATCGACCCGCGCCTGCAGGGTCGCATACAACGCTTGCAAGCGCTGGTCGGCATCGCCAAGATCGGGAGGGTTCCTGCGCAGGTCACGCAGGATTTCCGGCTGACTGTTCCCCGTGTCCCGGGCAAGCACATCGATCGCTTGCTGGACG
>VBHO01000164.1 GCA_005882045.1 Chloroflexota bacterium
GCGAAGAAGACCCGATCGTGCTTCTCCAAGCCGGCCGATCGGTAAATATGGTCGGCCCAGATCCGGATCCACCAGTCCCAGGACTCGGGAGTATCGAGCCAGCGTAGCGGCACCGTGCCACTGGTGCCGGACGTCTGGTGCAGCCGGCTGTAGCGGTCGATGGGGAAGGTGAGGTTGGTGCCAAACGGCGGATTGGCCTGTTGGTCGGCTGTGATCTCGCTTTTCGTCGTCAGCGGCAATCGCTCGAAGTCGTTCCAGGTGGTGACAGGATGGAGCCGAGCCTGATAGAAGCGATTGTTCTGAAGCAATAACTCGATACCACGGCTGAGGTGCTCGAGTTGGAGAGCCCCCACCCTACCCTCCCCCGGAGGGGGAGGGAATTTCGAGCGTGCGACCATCGACGTGAGATTATCCTGCCAGCGTGGAGATCGTTCTACCGGCCCAGCCTGAACCGCTTTCTATCGCGCCGGAGCGGACGGCCGTCGTGCTGGTCGACATGCAGAATGCCTTCGCCAGCCCTGGCGGCATGCTCGACCTGGCCGGCATCGACGTGGGTCCGGCAGCCGCGGCGGTAGCGAATGCACGGCTTCTCGTAGATGCGGCCCGTGCCACGCACATTCCGGTGATTTACCTTGTCATGGGCTACGCACCCGACCAGTCGAACGCCGGCGGCGAGGATTCGCCAAATCCACGCAAGGAGCTTGCCCTCTGCCTGATGCGCGAGCGACCGGAACTGAGGGGAAAGCTCTTGACCTACGGCACCTGGGACTTTCAGATCGTTGACGCGCTGACCCCGCATCCCGGCGAGCTGGTGATCACGAAACCCCGCTACAGCGGCTTTGTCGGCACGACGCTGGATGCCGAGCTGCGAAGTCGCGGCATCCGCACGCTGCTGATGGCCGGGATCGCATCGAACGTCTGCGTCGAGTCGACCCTGCGCGACGCCTACTTCCGCGAGTACTGGCCGGTCATGATCGAGGACGCGACCATGCCGGCCGGCTCGCCGGAGATCCAGCGGGCCACGGTACACAATGTCACGACCTTTTTCGGCTGGGTCAGCACCGCCAGGGAGGTGGCCGGCGCGCTTCGTAGCCGGGTTGGGTGAGCGAAAAACCCGAAAGTGTGAGAGACTGGGGTCAGTGACACGGCCAGCCTGGGTTCATCGCTTCACAGACGATGAGCTGCGCAGCCGTCTGACGGGTGCCGAACTCCAGCTGCTTCGACTGATCGAGCGCGACCTACCCAACAAGGGCATTGCCAGTTACCTGAGCATCAGCGACGGCGAAGTCACCACCCGAATGGCGAGCTTGCATAAGACGCTTGGACTCGCCCCTACGGACCGTCCTACCTGGCTCCAGCGCCAGATGGCACAAACCCCGCAGTAGCCCCACCCCAACCCTCCCCCGCAGGGGGGAGGGAGAATTGGAATCTAGAAGGGGAAGGGCCGACCTCCTTGGCCTTGCACCGTCACCCAGCGCGTCTCGGTGAACTCGTGCATCGCCTCGCCTCCGCCGAAGCGGCCGTAGCCGCTGTCCTTCACGCCGCCGAAGGGGACCTGCGGCTCGTCGTTGACGGGCTGGTCGTTGATGTGCACGATCCCGGCCTCGATTCGCTCGGCCAAGGCAAGCCCGCGATCCGCATCACGCGTCAGGATGCCGGCCGACAGGCCGTAGGTCGTCTGGTTCGCGACCCTGACCGCCTCATCGGCATCGTCGACGATCGTGATGGTCGCGACCGGTCCGAATGTCTCTTCCTTGCTCATCGCCACGCCATCCGGCATATCGGTCAGGAGCGTGGGCTCGTAGCAGGTGCCTTGCACCTTCCCACCGGTCAGAACCTTGGCGCCGCCGCGCACCGCCTCGTCGACGCGCGCGCTGACCTGGTCCAGCGCCTGCTTATTGATCAGCGGGCCGATGATGGTATCCATCTCGGTGGGACTGCCGACCTTGAGGCCTTTCGTCTTGGCGACGAGCTTGTCGATAAACTCTTTGGCCACCGGACGCTCGACGATGATCCGGCGCGCCGACATGCAGATCTGTCCCTGGTGCAGGAAAGTCCCGAAGGCGGTGGCATTGACGGCATACTCGAGGTCGGCGTCGGCCAGCACGATCAGCGGGTTCTGACCACCGAGCTCGAGCACCATCCGTTTGAGGTGGCGCGCCGCCTTCTCGGCCAGGATTCGGCCTGTCTTGGTTGAGCCGGTGAAGCTGATGCGGCGCACCTTCGGATTTTCCATGAACTCATCGACGATCGGCTCGGCCTGGCCGGGCGCATGCGTCACGACGTTGACGACGCCGGCGGGGAAGCCGGCTTCCTCGAAGATCTCGGCATAGAGCAGGCCGCCCGTGATGGGCGACTCCTCGGATGGCTTCAGGACCACCGTGTTACCGAAGGCGAGGGGTGTCGCGATCGACCGCAACGAGAGGATGAGCGGCGCGTTCCAGGGTGCGAGACCGGCGACCACGCCGACCGGCTGACGAATCCCCATGTAGAACGCGCCGGGCAGATCGGCCGGGAGGATCTCGCCGACCGGCTGATAGACCAGGCCGGCGACCTGGCGAAGCAGGTTGGGCGTGAAGATCGTCTGGAACATTCCGAAGCCAAAGGTGCAGCCGGTCTCCGCCGCGAGCAGGCCGACGATTTCCATCTGGCGGCGCTCGAGAATGTCCGCCGCTTTCAAGAACAGGCGCTGCTTGGCGCCGGGCGGTGTCTTCCACCAGGCGGGAAAGGCGTTGGCTGCGGCTTCGACCGCGCGCCTGGAATCCTCGCGAGTCGACGCGGGGATGGTCGCCATCGTTTCGCCCGTGAACGGATTACGGTCAGGGTAGGTGGCGCCCTTGGACGCCCCGACCCATTCGCCGTTGATGAACTGGCGGTATTCCTTCGGGGTGGTCTTCGCGGTCGCCTTCTCGTCGGATACGACTGTGCTCATCGCGCCTCCTTATGCCCCCCCTGACCCTCCCCCAGAGGGAGAGGGAGAATTCCCAGCGTAGCACCGGCTACGCACCTTCGAAACCGACGTAGTTTTCCGCGAGCGTGGTCGCCGCCGCCTCAGACGTGACGATGTAGCGCAGGTAGGACAACCGAAGCTTGTGGTCGAAGGGATCGCCGGCCGGGTCCCGGTGCAGTAGACCGGTCATCCATGCGGAGAACTGCTCCGCGCGCCAGACGCGTCGCAGACACGAGTCGGAGTAGCGGTCGAGCAGGTCGCGTGACTTCGATCGATACCATGCCGTCAGCGCCTCCGCGAGCGCCTTGACGTCGGCGAGCGCCAGGTTCATGCCTTTGGCACCCGTGGCCGGGACGATGTGGGCGGCATCGCCCGCGAGGAAGAGCCGGCCGCGCTGCATTGGCTCCGTGACCAGGCTGCGCATGGGCGTGATGCCGGCCTCGACGATCTCTCCGGCGTGCAGCCTGGGTTCGTCAAGGCGAACGCGGAGCTCATCCCAGATGCGCGCTTCGGGCCAGGCGTCCATCGTCTCGTCGGCGTCGACCTGGAGGTAGAGTCGGCTGATCTCCGGCGATCGCATGCTGTGCAGGGCGAAGCCGCGCTCGTGGTAGGCGTAGATGAGCTCGTCTGATGCGGGCGGCGTTTTGGCGAGGATGCCCAGCCAGGCAAAGGGATAGGTGCGTTCGTAGACGCGAGAGCCCCCACCATGCCCTCCCCCCGATGGGGAGGGAAATTTCGTGCGGGAAACGCCGTGCGAGCCGTCGCAGCCAGCCACGAAGTCGCACTCGAGACTCGCGGGGTCATGGTTGCGTCGGTATTGGATGCGGGGATGATCACCCCCGATGCCCTCGATCGCCGTGACTTCCGTCTCGAACCAGATCTCGCCGCCATCGGCGAGGCGTTGTTTGATCAGATCCTTGACGACTTCCTGCTGGCCGTAGACGGTGATTCCCCGTCCGGTCAATTTTCGGAAGTCGATCCGGTATTGCTCGCCGGCAAACCGAAGGCTGATCCCATCGTGCACCAGTCCCTCGCGGCGCATCCGTTCGCCGACGCCGGACGACGTCAGCAGGTCGGCGGACCGCTGCTCCAGGACGCCGGCACGAACCCGCCGCTCCACATAGTCGCGGCTGCGCGTTTCGAGCACCACCGAAGCGATCCCCTGCTGGTGGAGGAGATGGGAGAGGAGGAGCCCAGCGGGGCCCGCTCCGATGATGCCGACCTGCGTCATCCGGCTTTGGAAACACGGCCCCCACCCCGACCCTCCCCCGCGAGCGGGGGAGGAAGGGACGACCGCTCCTTCCGGAGGCTTTCGTCGGCGTCCACCACCAGGTTGAGCATGCGGAGCAACTCGGTCTGCTCGCACTCCGAGAGCACCGACACCAGCAGGCGGTTCATTCGGGCGGCCCTCGGGATCAGGCTCTCGCTCGTTCGCAGGCCCAGGGCGGTCAGGCGGAGCAGGTTGCGTCGCGCGTCGCGGGGATCCCGAAACCGTTGCAGTAGGCCTCGGCTTGCGAGGCGGGCGACGACTTCAGCCGTGGTCGAGCGGTCGAGCGACACCCGTTCGCCCAGCGTCTTCTGGTCGATGTTCTTTTCGGCCCGGAGCGCATAGAGCACGGCGAACTGAGGGGAGGTCACCTCGGCCGAGACCTCGGCGTTCCAGAGCCAGTAATGGACCTGCTGGGCGCGCCGAATCAGGTGACCCGGATGGCGGCGAAGGTCTTCATGCGAGGTTGACAAGGGCCAGTACCGAAACTATATTCCGTGTACTGACGAATTGGAACCCCTTTACAAGGGAGGAGAAGCGGACATGGCCGACCAAGGGTTGTCGTTGGAGAGGCGAGTCAGCCGTCGGGAGGTCCTACGGACGATCGGAGCCGGCGCGGTGGCACTCAGCGCGGCGGACTTGCTAGCGGCCTGCGGCGAGATCAAGGGCTCGAGCACCACGAGCAGCGGCACGATCGTGATCGGCTACGTCAGCCCCCAGACCGGCGCGCTGGCAGGGTTTGCGTCCGGTGATAACTTCGTCCTCAGCCAGGTGAGGGGGACGAGCACCTACAAGAATGGCTTCAAGCTCGGCAGCAAAACCTTCGACGTAAAGATTGTCGTCAAGGACACGCAGTCGAGCCCGGACCGCGCCTCGCAGGTAGCCCGTGAGTTGATCCTGACCGACAAAGCGGACCTGATCCTCACGTCCTCGACGCCGGAGACAACCAACCCGGTGGCCGACGTGTGTGAGGCGAACGGCATTCCGTGCGTGTCGACCATCGTCCCCTGGGAGGCCTGGTATTTCGCCCGCGGCGCCAAGCCAGGTTCGGCTTTCAACTTCACGACCATGTTTTTCTTCGGCATGCAGCAATTCGGAGAATGTTTCATCCCGATGTGGGAGCGGATGGGCACCAACAAGGTGGTCGCCTTCACCTACCCCAACGATGCCGACGGCAACGCCTTCCGCGACAACAAGACCGGTCTCGAGTTCTACTCGGCGCAGGCGGGCTACCACAATGTCGACGGTGGCTCGTACCCCGACGGGACGACGGACTACAACAGCATGATCGCCAACTTCAAGAGCAAGGGCGCGTCGCTGTTCACCAATGCCCCGATCCCGCCCGACTTCAACACCATGTGGAAGCAGGCGGCCGTGGCCGGCTTCAAGCCGAAGCTGGCGACGGTGGCTAAGGTGCTCCTCTTCCCGGCGGATACCGAAGCCATCGGCGACCTTGTCAATAACGTCGCAACCGACGCCTGGTGGACGCCATACCATCCCTACAGCTCGACGCTGACCGGCCAGACCTGCAAGCAGTTCGCGGACGCGTTTGAGTCGTCCACGGGCAAGCAATGGGTGCAGAGCATCGGGTCGGTGCACTCACTCTTCGAAATCGCCCACAAGGCGTTCACCGCGGTCGACGATCCGCACAACCATACGGCGGTTGCTACCCAGCTCAAGAACATGAACTACACGGGGATCAGCGGCCCGCTCGATTTCACCAAGGGGCCGGTCCCCGGTGTTGCCATCCAGAAGCCGGTTGGCGTGCAGTGGAAGAAGGGGACGAAGTTCCCCTACAGCATGGTCGTCGTGGACAACAGCGCGAACAAGAACGTTCCCGTTAACGGAGACCTCGTCCCAACCAATCCATGACGGCGGAGGCGGCCCTTCTCGAGCTGGCGGGCGTCAGCAAGCGCTTCGGCCGGATCACGGTCGCCGATAGCCTCTCGCTGCGCTTCCAGCCAGGGGAGACGGTGGGGATCGTGGGGCCGAACGGTGCGGGGAAGAGCACGCTGTTCGCGATGATCGCCGGTGACCTCAGGCCCGACGCGGGCGACGTGCGCTTCGATGGGCGCTCGGTCCTCCGTCTCGACCCGGCAACCCGATGTCGCATGGGAATCGCCCGGACCTACCAGGTACCGCGTCCCTTCGAGAACATGACCGTCTTCGAGAACCTGCTGGTGGCGGCCTATGGCGGTGGACACCTTTCGCGACTCCAGGGCTACACCATCGCGGCCCGCATCCTCGAGGAGACGGGACTGTCGCAGGAGGCGAACCGACCGGCCGGCCGCCTCGGCCTGGTGCAGCGCAAGCGCCTCGAGCTTGCGCGTGGGCTGGCGACCCAACCGCGCATTCTCCTGCTCGATGAGGTCGCCGGCGGCTTGACGGATCCCGAGGTGGCGGACCTGGTCGAAATCGTCGAGCAGGTACGGCAGCGCTCGGTGGCGATCGTGTGGGTGGAGCATGTCGTGCACGCCCTGACCCGCGCCGTCAGCCGCATCATCTGCCTCGCCGGTGGTCGCCTGATCGCGGAAGGCGAGCCGCAGGAGGTGCTTGCCAATCCGGAGGTGAAAGAGGTCTACCTGGGGGTCGACATCGATGCTTGAGGTTCGCAGCCTGACCGTTCGGCATGGATACCTCCAAGCGCTCACGGATATCAACCTCACGGTAGCTCGCGGCGAGACCGTCGCCATCATTGGCGCCAATGGGGCGGGCAAGTCGACATTGCTGCGCTCGATCATCGGCCTGCATCGACCGAGCGCCGGCTCGATCAGGCTCGACGGCCGGGACATCACCGTATTGCCGCCGCACGCCCGGGTTCGCGAAGGGATCGCGCTCGTTCCCGAAGGACGCCGGCTGTTTCCATCACTGAGCGTCGAGGAGAACCTGTTGGTCGGCCGATCATCGCGCCGACCCGGTTCCTG
>VBHO01000165.1 GCA_005882045.1 Chloroflexota bacterium
AGCGATTCCGGTCATCCTGGTCGTTGCCGGATCGCTCGATCCGTCGGCCACCGCCCCTTTGCGCAACCCGGTCGGGGTCCCAGGGGTGGCCCGGATCAACAACGCGCTCAACGGCGCTCCATTCGGCGCACCGTTCGCTGTTCTCCTGCTGGGGACGTACGGGCTGGCCGTTTCTTCGCTCTTGGTGCGCTACCGGCGCGGCGGCGAACAAGAGCGCCAGCAGCTCAAGTGGCTGCTGGCCGCGGTCGTCTTGCTCCTGGGCACTGTCGCTGGCCAGTTCTTCATTCCGGCTTTACAGAATGTTCCACTCATCCCAGTCGCTGCCGCGACGCTTCCGGTTGCGATCGGGATCGGTGTCTTACGCTATCGCCTTTATGACATCGATCTGATCATCAACAGGGCGCTGGTCTACGGAGGACTCGCCGCGGTCATCACCGCGGTCTACGTCCTGCTGGTGGTTGGCATCGGAGCCATGGTTGGCAGCAACCAGCGGTTCTTGCTCTCGCTGGTCGCGACGGCCGTCATCGCGCTGGCCTTTCAGCCGCTACGCCAGCGCGCTCAGCGCCTGGCGAACCGGCTCGTTTACGGGAAGCGAGCGACGCCGTACGAGGCGTTGTCGCAGTTCAGCGAGCACCTTTCGGAGACGTACTCACACGAAGACATCCTCGATCGTATGGCGCGCATCCTGGCCGAGGGCACCGGTGCGCAACGAGCCGAGGTCTGGGTGCGCGCCGGCCACCGGCTCGTGGTAGCCGCGTCGTCACCGAAAGCGGCTGAGCCCCCGATGCCGCTGGTCATGCAAAACGGCGCGTTGCCCGATATCCAACGCGATAGCGTCGTCCCGGTCAGCCACGCCGGGGAGCTGCTGGGTGCGCTCGCCGTCGACAAGAAGCGAGGGGAGACCGTGAACATCGTCGAAGAGAAGCTGATCGCGGATCTCGCCGGCCAGGCCGGCCTGGTACTCAAGAACGTCGGCCTGAACCAGGAACTCCTTGCCAGGCTCGACGACCTCCGGGCATCGCGGCAGCGCCTCGTCACGGCCCAGGATGAGGAGCGCCGCCGGCTCGAGCGCGACTTGCACGATGGAGCGCAGCAGCACCTGGTTGCGCTGAGAATCAAGCTCGGGCTTGCCGAGGCCGCTGCCCAGCCCGAAACCAAGGTCCGCACCCTGATTACGCAGCTGAAGCAAGACGCCGATGACGCCCTCGATACCGTGCGCGAACTCGCCCGAGGCATCTATCCACCACTTCTGGCGTCGGACGGCCTCGAGGCTGCGCTTCGGGCCCAGATCCGCCGCATCACGGTCCCGGTCGACTTGCAGCTCGACGACGTCCCGCGGCAGCCGCGCGAGGTCGAGGGCGCCGTCTACTTCTGTTGCCTCGAAGCGCTGCAGAACGTAGCCAAGTATGCGGAGGCTAAGGGCGCCCACCTCCGCCTCTGGACCGAAAACGCCAAGCTCGTCTTCCGGATCGAGGACGACGGGAAGGGCTTCGATTCCGCGACAGTTCCCCACGGAGCGGGCCTGCAGAACATGCGCGACCGGCTCGAGGCGCTCGGCGGCTCGCTCGAGATCAAGAGCCTGCCAGGCCAGGGGACGACCAGGGCAGGCACGGGCGACGGTGGCCCATGGGTAGGCCAGACTGCGAGTACACAAATGGGCCAGCGAGCTATGGACAACCTCTCGAGCTGCGGCTACCCTCTCGATACCGCCAGGGAGGAAGGAGACCATGATCACAACGCAAGAGCCTGAGGTCGCCCGGGCTGAGGCGCCGGAGCAAGCGATCGTCGCCGCACACCGCGTCCGGAAGGTCTACCGGAGCGGGACCGAGGTCGAGGCGCTCCGCGGCGTCGACTTCGAAGTCGGCCGGGGTGAGATGGTCGCCGTGGTCGGACCGTCCGGGTCGGGCAAGACAACCCTCCTGAACTGCCTCTCAGGGCTGGAGCGGATCGACGGCGGCCAGATCCTCGTCGACGGCTCGGACATGGAAACGCTGTCCGACAACGCGCGAACTGGATACCGCGCCCGCCATATGGGCTTCGTCTTTCAGGCCTTCAACCTGCTGCCGGTGTTGACCGCGGTCGAGAACGTGGAGATTCCGCTCCTCCTGCTCGGGCAGCGGCCACGGCCGGCGCGTGACCAGGCGATGGCGATGCTGGAAACCCTCGGCCTGGCCGACCGCGCGAAGCACCGACCGGACATGCTCTCCGGCGGCGAGCAACAGCGGGTCGCTGTCGCCCGCGCCCTGGTGCATCAGCCCGCCATCGTCTGGGCCGACGAGCCTACGGGCAACCTCGACACCGAGGGAACGGAGGTCGTTGTCGAGCTGTTGGTCCGCCTGAACAAGGAAGGACAGACCATGGTATTGGTCACGCACAATCCGGCGGTCGCCGGCCGCGCGCAGCGGACGGTGCGGATGCGCGACGGTCGCATCGAGGCGCCGCCACAGCCAGCCCGGTCGACGGCTCCGACCAGCTGATCCGATGAAAGGGCTCCTCCTTTTCGGAGGGCTGTTCGTGCTCGGCTACGGGATCGTCATCCTGATCGCGTTTCGCCGTCCGCTGTTTGCCCGCATTGCGATTCGTGAAGCGACTCGCCGGCCATGGCAGTCGGCGCTGGTCGTCGCCGGACTGATGATCGGGTCCGGCGCCATCCTCGTCTCTCAGGTTATCCAGAATTCGACGGACGACTCGCTTATCGCTGGAGCGTTTCAGGCATGGGGCCGAGTCGACCTGACCGTCCGCGCGTCCGACAACGGGTACTTCGACCCCACCGTTGCGCAAACACTCGCGAACGATCCGCAGGTGCGGCATTCGGCGGCCGGCATCCAGGCTGGCGTTGAGCTGGTTGGCTCCGTGGCGGATCTTGACCATAGGTCGAATAACCCGTTCGTTCGCGTGATCGGCTTCGACCCCGCCACACAACGCGCCTTCGGCAGGTTTCGTCTCGTCGATGGGGCACAGACCTCCGGCGAAAACCTGAAGTCCGGAGACGTCCTCATCGGCCAATCGCTGGCAACGGCCCTCGCCGCTAAGGTTGGGGACCACCTTCGCGTCTCGATCGGACAGCCTAACGGCGACGCCAAGATTGGCGACGTCGCGGTGGCCGGAGTTCTCGCTCCCATGGGACCTGGCTCGTATGGCCTTCGTCCAGCCGTGTTCGCACCGGCCGAGACGATGGCCGGCCTGATCGGCACTCACCAGGTGAATGTCGTTCGCATAGCGGCGCCCGGCAACGGCCAGGCAGAGCTCGATGCGGGCCATCGCCTGGTCCCGATCGTGGTCGGAGCGTTGCCGACGCTCCCGGAGGCATCGCAGCTCCAGGTCCGGGAAGCGAAGGCGGACGACATCACGGCGGCGCGCCAGCAGCAGGATCCCGGCAACGCGACCAGCGGGATTACCAACGTGTTGAGTGCGGTTGTGCTGCTTGCCGGCCTGGTGCTGGTGGTGAACCTGATGGCCACCCTGGTCGAGGAGCGCAGGCCGCGTCTTGCCGTCCTCCGGGCGCTCGGCCTTTCGCGTCTCGGCCTGATCGCGGCTCTCTGCACCGAGGGTGCGCTGTACAGCCTGGTCGCCGCCGTGCTCGGGATCCTACCCGGACTCCTGCTCAGCTGGGCGCTGGTCGAGGTCATTGTGCACGGGAGCGGCGGAGTGGGAGCGGGGGCTGGCATCGCGCTCGGCCGCGACATCCAGGTGCAGTTGTCGGTCCGGCCGGCCTCACTGGCCCTGGCGATCACGGCCGGCGCCGTCCTCACGCTGGCGGCTGTGTTCGTTGCCGCGGTACTCCGCTCCGGCATGACGATCGCCGCCGCCATCCGCGATCTTCCTGAACCAGCGAGCATCGCGCGCGCCTCCATTTCCCGGCGCCTGTTTCAGCTCGGTCTTGTCGTGGCGTCGCTGGTCGCCCTGTTGAATCCCGCGCCGGCGGTCCCGGGCGTGCCCTTACGCATGCTTGGCGGCGTCGGGCTGATCGCGCTTGCGTCGGTCGCGATGCGAGGCCGGATCCCCGAGCGAGCTCGTCTGACGGGTCTCGGGCTTGCCCTCACGGCGTGGGCATTCATCAGCCTGGCAATTGCCTTCTCGACCTCCACGTCGCAATCGGCAGGAATCGATCTGTTCGTTGCTATTCCCGTGACGGCTCTCGGCCTCTCGCTCGCGGTTGTCAGCAATGTGCGCCTCCTCGAGACCGTCGCCTCGGTCGCTGGAGACGCCTCAGGGCGGCTTCGCGCGACGCTGCGGCTGGCGCTCGCCTACCTGATTCGGCGGCCGCTGCGAGCCAGCCTCACGGTCGGCACGCTGGCCATGCTCCTCTCGGTGATCGTGCTCTACAACGTCTTCATCGCCAACTTCGCGAATCAGATGCGTCAGTCCGATGCCCGCGCCCCCTACGACATCAGCGTCTTCATGCCGGCTCAGCGCTCGATGGTTTTGCCGCCGGCGCTCCAATCCCAGGTGGCGACGTCCCTGTCGATCCCGACCCGTTCGTACCTGGGTTCGGTGCAGGTCAGCTCGCCGGCGGGCACGCCGGCACTGTGGCATCAGGAGCGCCTGTCCCTGTACGAGCTGACGCCGGAGCTGGTGCGCAATCCGCCGATGGGGAGCGGCATGACCAATCGCCTACCGCAATTTCGCAACGATGCGTCAGCTTGGCGCAGCGTGCAGAACGATCCGGGCTGGGTGTTCTGGACGCGGTTCAACACTGATGTCCGGCTCACCTTCGTCGGTCCGGGCGGGTTGGTCACCAGGTCAGTGGCGGGGGACTTCGGCGACCCGATCCTCGACGGGATCATCGGCTCGCCCGAGGCCCTTGCCCCGTTCGGCAACCTCCCCCTCGGGACCACCGACCTGGTCAAGGCGAAGGCAGGTGTGGACCCGCATGCCCTGGCCGGGCAGATCCGTCAGGCGCTCCTGCCGGAGGGGGCTGAGGTGACCACCATCCCCGATCTGTTGCGGCAAAGGTTGGTCGCCTTTGAACTCTTCGCGTCGGTTCCTGTCCTCTTCATGCGGATGGGCATCGTGATCGGCATCCTTTCCCTGGCCATCCTCGCGCTCCGAGCGGTGGTGCAGCGACGGCGTTCCATTGGCGTCCTGCGAGCGCTGGGGTATCGGCGCGGTGAGGTAGTCGCAGGCGTCGTGACCGAAGCCGCGCTCACGACGACCTGCGGGGCGCTGGTTGGGGTTGTCACGGGTATCGTCGCCGCCTACCTCTATCTGAATTGGACGACCGCAACGACGCCCTTCGGCATCGACGTCGGGAGCCTGACCGGCACGCTGGGGTTGATCTATGCGGCGGTCCTGCTGGCGACCGTTGGTCCGGCGCTCGCGGCGGCACGGACGCCGCCGGCCCAGGCGCTCCGGCTGCAGGAGTAGGGACCGGCCATGAACGTTCTCACGATGCTGCTTGCGCTGTTCGCGCTGAGCTACGGCGCACTGGCGCTCGTCATCTGGCGCCGTCCGCTCGTGGGCAAGATCGCGGTCCGAGAAGCGGTTCGCCGGCCGGGCCAAACCGCGGTGGTCGTCAGCGGACTGATGATCGCCGGAGCGTCGATCTTTCTCATCCAGGTGATCGAGGACAGCATGTATCAGTCGAACCGAGCCGCAGCGTTTCGCAGTTGGGGCCGCGATGACCTCGAGGTGACCGGCGGCGGAACCCTCTTTGATCCGGCCTTGACCAGCAGGCTCGCCGCCGACCCGTCGCTAAGCGCCGCGGCGGGCTTCCAGAGCGCCCTCGTGATGACCGGCTCGGTGGTGGATCTGGACCGCAACCTCGGCAAGCCGGGCGTGCAGCTCACCGGCTTCGACCTGGGGGTCCGGCGTCGTTTCGATCCGTTCACCCTCATCGACGGCCGGCCGACGTATGATGACGAACTCACTGCCGGTGGTGTCTTTCTTACGCAGGCCCTGGCCGAGGAGCTCGGCGCCCGCGCCGGTGACCATCTCCGCGTCCAGGCGGGTGGGCCGTCACCCCAGCCGACCACCGTCGTCGGGATCGTCCTTCGTCAGGGCGCCGGCGCCTATGGCAACGCGCGGTCTGCCTTCGGCGCGCTGCCGACGATCCAACAGCTGGTTGCAACGGACCGCATCAACCTTGTCCGCGTGTCGGCGCCGGGCGACGGCGATCGCGAGGTGGCGGCGGCCCGCCAACTGGCGCCGCCGGTCCGCGCCGCCGTCTCGGGCGACGGCCTTCAAGTGCTGGAGCCCAAGCGCGGGGTGCTGGACCTTGCCAGCCGCATGCAGAACGTGTCGAGGGGGTTCGTAACGGCGTTTGGCGTGATCGTGGCGCTGGCGGCCACCGCGATGGTCGCGAACCTGGCGGTCCTGCTCGCGGAGGAACGGCGCCCGCGGCTGGCCGTCCTGCGCGCCCTGGGCCTGACGCGCGGCGGATTGATCCAGCTTTCGGTCACCGAGGGGGCGCTCTACAGCCTTGCCGGGGCGCTTCGTCGGCCACAGTCCGGCGACCTCCGACAGTTTCGGTCTGATCCTTTCCGTCGCGCCCGGGTCGCTCTTCGGCTCGGTCGCCGCGGCTTCCCTGATCAACCTGGTCACCGTGCTGATCGTTTCGATCGGCACCTCGTCGATGGCCATCTCGGCGGCGATCCGCGACCTGCCCGATCCGCAGCGAGCGACGCGGTCTTCGCGACGGCGGCTGGCCGTCGTGGCGCTGCTCGGGATCGGCGGTCTGGCCGCCGTCGCATTTGGCAACCCGTTTCTGCGCGTGTCGGGCGGCTCGCTGGTGATCACCGCCGCTTCCGGCCTGCTCCGTGGTCGCGTCTCCGACCGTATCCGCTTTTCGGGCGCCGGCGTCGCGGCTGCCGCCTGGGCGTTCGCGTACTGGTGGTACGTCAGCCGGACCATATCGGCGGCGGCCTCCACGGGGTCCTTCGCCGCAGCGCTGGTCATTTCCGTCGTCGGCCTTTCGGTGCTGGTGACATCGAACCTGGGCGTACTGGAAAGCGTCGGCGGGCTTCTCGGCCGACCCTCCGGCTGGTTGCGGGCGACGCTGCGACCCGCGCTCGCCTACTCGTCGCGCCGCCCACTCCGAACCGGCCTGGTGATCGCGGCGTTCTCGATCGTGACCGCTGTGCTGGTCATCGTTCAGAGCGGGCTTAGCGCCGCTCGGCGCGATCTGGCACCCGCAACGGGGGGGTGGGACGTTCGCGCAACCGTCGTCGGGACCGATCAGCTCGCCGTGCCGGCGCAACTCGCACCGCAGGTGGCACGGCAGGAGAGCCTGTCCAGCCGCACCTTCCTGGGACCGGTCAAGTGGGCCTACGCGGACTTCAGGGGCACGGTCGACTGGCACCAGGAATCGATCACCGTTTATGGCCTGAGCTCGCAGCAGCTCACCGGCGGGATCTTGCCGCTCATCAGTCGAGATCCCAGCTTTCCGAACGATGCGGCGGCCTGGGCGGCCATCAGCCGCGATCCCGGGTTGGTAGCGTCATCACTAAACATTGGCTCGGTGGCCTACCTGGCGATGGGGCAGGGCACCGTGCGGTTCAAAGTCGTAGCGCAACTCCCTTCCCCGGGCGGCTCGTCGCCTGGGCTGCTTCCGGGACTGGTCGGTTCGCAGCCGGCGCTGGCCTCGCTGTCCGGATCCCCGGCGGGCGCGACTTTGCTGTTGAAGGCCGCCAGCGGGACCACACCGCAAGCACTTGCGCGTGATCTGCAGCGGGCGCTGCTGGCGCAGGGAGCCGATGCCAGCACGACGCTCCAGCTGATGAAAGCGCAGAACGACGCCAACCTGGGCCTCAACGATTTCTTTGTCGCGATGATGCGGGTTGGGCTCGTTGTCGGCATCCTAGGTCTGGGCGCGGTCGCGCTGCGAGCCGTGATCGAGCGACGCCGCGCGATCGGCGTCCTGCGCGCGGTCGGCTTCCTGAGGCTGCAGGTCCTCGCCGGCATGCTGATCGAAACGGCGCTGATCGCGACGGTTGGACTTGTCGTCGGGGTCGCCGTTGCCCTGGGGCTTGGAGGGCCGTTGTTGACCAGCCTCTCTCCCAAGAGTCAGTTCATCCTCGACTACGTTGACATCTTGCTGACGGTCGGGCTTGTCTACGCCGCGGTGCTGCTTGTGACCCTCCTTCCCGCCGTGCGAGCCGCGCGGCTGCGGCCCGCCGAGGCGCTTCGCGGGGTGGGCTGAGATGCCCCAGCTCGACACGGGCACGCTCCTGCTTGGCGCAATCCTTTTGGCAATGGCGCTCGCGACGGTGGCCTACGTCGCCGTGACCGCCATTCGAGGGCAGCGCCGTGATGCGGCGCGGCTCGGCGCGATCGGCTTCGTGCGCAGCAGTTTCGCCAGCCGTCTGGATCGCACCATCCCGCTCAACGAAGTCCTCCGCGATATGACCGAGTCCCTCCGGCGCAACCTCGGGCTGGACGCGGCCGAGGTCTGGACGGCGTCCGCAGGGGTGCTCGAACGTACGGTCTCCGATCCCGAGCGCGGACCGGCGCGGTTCCCGTTGACGCCGTCTGACGAATCGATCGTCGCGCATGCGCCGGTCTCCGGGATCGCATGGGCCAAAGTCTGGCTGCCGGCCGTACTGGCCGGGCGAAACGGGGCGACGGTCCGCATCGCGCCGGTGAGTCACACCGGGCACCTGCTCGGGCTGATCGTCGCGGAACGGCGGGCGGGCGCGCCGGCGCTGCCCGGCGAGGCTGACGGCACGCTGAAAGAACTGGCCCGCGAAGTCGGGGTGGCGATCAACAACGCGCGCCTCGACTCGGCGCTCGAGGCCACCCTCGAGGATCTGCGACAGCACGCCGAAGCGCTGGAGGCCTCCCGAGCTCGCATCGTGGCGGCCGCTGACGCCGAACGTCGACGGATCGAACGCGACATCCACGACGGCGTGCAGCAGTATCTCGTCGCCATCTCGGTTAAGGCGCGACTGGCGCGCCAGATGAGCGAGCGTGACCCGGCACGCGCCTCGCGGCTGCTCGAGGAGCTCGGCCAGGAAATCTCGAAAGCCCTCGATGAGCTGCGCACGCTCGCTCACGGCATCTATCCGCCACTGCTCGCGAGCGAAGGGCTCGGCGCCGCCATGGTAGCCGCGTCGCGCCGGGCGGTCATCCCGACGCAGGTGCACGCCGACGGTATTGGTCGCTATCCTCCCGAGCTCGAAGCCGCCGTCTACTTCTGCTGCCTCGAGGCGTTACAGAACGCCGGCAAATATGCTGGCGAGGGCGCGACCGCCACGGTGCGGATTCAGCAGGAAAACGACAAGTTGGTATTCGAGGTCCAGGACAGCGGCGCGGGCTTCGACGTGACCTCGCAGGGGCGCGGCGCCGGCATGACGAACATGATGGATCGCGTGGGCGCGGTGGGCGGCTCGCTTCGCGTCGAGTCCTCGCCGGGCGGCGGGACGACGGTCGGCGCGAGCATCCCACTCCGGGCCGCCCTTACGGAACCTTGATCGTTCCCTGCATGCCGGCCTGACGGTGCCCAGGGATCCGGCAGTAAAAGGTGTAGGTGCCGGACGGCGCGCTGAACGTGATGCGCCGATGGCTACCGACCGGAAGCGCCAGGTCAACTCCGAGCTGGTCGATGGTGACCGTATGCCAGAACAGGTCCTCATTCGTTACGTACAGCGTGACCCGGTGGGACGTGGCGCTGATCGCTGTCGCGCGATAGGCGGTGTTGTGGATGCGCAACGCCAGATCGTTCGGCCCCTGCGTCTGCTCCTTGCCCCAGCCGGTGATCGCGGCGCCACCCGTGCCGAGGATGAACGCAGCGAACGCAGCTACGGCCACGACGGCCGCAGCTCCGTTTGCGCGACCGTGGCGGTCGACCAGCTGGCCGACGACGCCAATCAGCCCGGCCGCCGAGGCGCACGCAAGCGCGAGTGGCTCGATGATGTAGAGAAGCTGCTCGTGGTTGCGCACGTTGCTCCAGGTCGCCGTGATCATCCAGAAGGCGACGTCGGCAAATAGCAGGCCGAGGATGATGACCGTCCCGCTGCGTACGCGACTCCCTTGCCTGGCGCGCAGCAACACGACGACGCCCACGGCGAACAAGACCGCGAAGGCAATCGCCTCCCGGTCGACATGCGCAATGCCCACGATGGCCTGCAGGACGGCGTCGGCGACCGCGGCCCAAAGAATGAGGATGGACCACGAAGCCCCCACCCTACCCTTCCCCGCGAGCGGGGGAGGGAAAAGATTGGCAGACGGGGGACGGGAAATCTCAGCTCTCTTCACGGCGGTGGCCCGTGGCCAATTCAGCGAGCGCGTCGGGCGAAATCTGGTCCGCGTTGGCGACGGCGACCCGAGCGGGGGTCAGCGCGCGCAGGGTCGCGGTCCGGGTTCCGCCTTCGAGCAGGGCCCGTTCGCCCAGGATGGCGCCCGGTCCAACCTCGGCCAGGACTTTTCCGTCGACGTCCACCGAGAGGACACCGTCGAGCAGCAGGAACAGTTCGTCGCCAGCTTGACCCTGCTCGACAAGAGCCTCGCCGCTCTTGAGCTTCCGGATCTTGGGTTTGGTGCCGCCACGCATGATGGTCTGGGACAGCTCCCGTTCGAGCGCGGTCTCGACCTCGGTGACAAAGGCGGGCGAATCCTCGGCGCCCCACGGTGTGCGCTCGCCGAAGATGTCGCCGGACCAGCTCTTGAAATCCGTGACCGCAACTTTATTTGCAAGTCGGAGGGAATCGTCGTAGATCCAGTGCCTGGGGAAAGGACTGGCGCCGATGACCTCGGCCTTCGATGAGCCGTCGGCGTTGATGGTGAGGGCCAGCGTGGTCCACACGATTGGCGGAATGATCTGCACGAACGGTGGACGGTTCAGCTTGCGGGGCAGCGGCATCGCCACGCGTCCGCCAGTCGTCTGGACAAATCGAACGGACAGTTTGCTTGCCTCCGGCTGAGGGCGGATATCCCGCATGCCGATGGTGGGATAAAGGATCTTGCGAGAGCCGAATCCAAGCTTGGTCTTACCCATCCAGCCCCGGCCTGAATGCCCGTGACGAACGATCCAGCCGTTCTCCACCTCGACCCAGGCGCGCAGTTCGTTGATAAACCGGACGGCCCCGGACCGAGACAACGCCTCGATGTCGGTCAGCTGGTCGCTTGGGGGGTCGTCGTAATGCACCGGACCGAGGTCGAACGGCAGTCGCATCATTCCCGGAATCGCTTCCGACGGGATCCAGGAAACCGAGGTTGTCGACGATTCATAGCGCATGGCCAACCTCCTGTTGCGATGCCTTCGTCAGCACCGTAAGCCTAGATGTTGCTGGGACGGCCGTCGATGGTGGAAACAGGCCGCGTACGGGGGCGGGTGGCACGACTCGACCGAGGATGGCCACCCCCCGTCGCTATTCCAGCAGCCTTCCGGCGACCTCCATTTCCTCGTCGGTCAGCAGCCGCTTCAGCGGTGCTGGAATGGCCGGGACCGGTTCGGTCCAAATTGTCAACGGACGATCTCGCCCCTCCACGCGGGTGTAGAAGTTCCGTTCCAGGGCTGGATCCAGGGCTGGAAAGTCGGATCGCGCATGCGCTCCCCGGCTCTCGCGGCGCTCGAGGGCGCAGCGCAGCGTCGCCTCCGCCGTTCGCAGCCCCGCCCGTAGATCGAGCACGTGCTCCAGCTCGACCCATCCTTCCTGCCCGGGACGGATGTCGACGCTCTCCGCGGCCTGCGTCAGGTCGCCAAGTTTGCGCAGACCGTCCCGCATCCCGGTCTCATCGCGAACGACGCCGCAGTGCTCCCACATCAAATTGCGCAACGCTCGCTGCAGCGGACGGGCCAACTCGCTTCCTGGTTTGATCAGACGCCCCAGCTCGTCTTCCGCCTCTTGCACCGCCTTCTTGGATCGACGCTGGACTTCGGAGTCCTGCGAATGGGCGGCGGCGGCGGCGCCGGCGCGCCGGCCGAAGATGACGGTCTCCGCCAGCGAATTGCCCCCGAGTCGGTTTGCCCCGTGCAGTCCGGAAGTGCATTCCCCAGCGGCGTACAGGCCGGGTGTGTCGGTGGCATGCGTCTCCGGATCGACGGCGATGCCGCCCATCGAGTAGTGGGCCGTCGGCGCCACCTCCATGGGTTGCTTTGTGATGTCCAGCATCTGGTACTCGATGAACTGGCGATACATCCTAGGCAGCTTCTCGAGGATCTCGTCTTTGGGGCGATGCGAGATGTCAAGGAAAACGCCCCCATTGGGGCCGCCGCGGCCCTCGATGATCTCGGTGTAGATCGCGAGCGCGACGCGATCGCGGGCGCTCAGTTCCATCCGGGCCGGGTCGTAGCGCTGCATGAACCGCTCGTGGTCGCGGTTGTAGAGGCGGCCGCCCTCGCCGCGGACCGCCTCGGTGACCAGGGTGCCGGCGACTTCCTCCGGCATCACCATGCCGGTTGGATGGAACTGCACGAGCTCCATGTCCATCAGGCGGCAACCGGCCTCGAGCGCGAGGAACATACCCTCGCCATAGTTCTCGTCCCTTCGGGAGGAACTGCGACGCCAGAGTCTCGTGTGGCCTCCTGCGGCGAGCACGACCGCATCCGCCTCGAAGACCGTGCGTTCGCCGGACCCGAGGTCGAAGCCATACGCGCCAAAGCAGACGCCCTCGGCGACGAGGAGACGCGAGATGTATTGGTCTTCGACGACCGGAATCCCCAGCTGCTGCGCTCTGCTCGCCAGCGTGTAGAGGACGGCGCGGCCTGTGTAGTCGCCCGCGTAGCAGGTGCGCCGGTACTTGTGCGCGCCGAAGAAGCGCTGATCCAGCCGCCCATCGTCGAGCCGCGCGAAGGGACAGCCCCAATCGGCGAGCTCGCGGACGGCGTCTGGCGCCTCCCGGGCCATGATCTCGACCACGCGTGGATGGCCGAGGAAGTAACCCTCCCGAAGCGTGTCGGCGAAGTGCTGCTCCCACGAGTCTTGCGGATCGCGCGTCCCAAGCACCGCATTGATCCCGCCCGCGGCAAGGACCGTGTGGGCATCGAGCCGGTCCCGTTTTCCTACCACCAGCACCTGGCTTCCCGCCTCGGTCGCGGCGATCGCCGCCCGCAAGCCGGCGGCGCCCGAACCGATGACGAGGACGTTGCAAACCCGGCTGCGGGCCGATGGTCCGGGCATGATTACGCCTTTTCCTCAGATAGGTAGAGCAGAGCGGCTCGCACCCGCCGGTGGGTGTCCTTCTCCTCGGCCAGGCTGAGCTTGGAAAAGATCGAGTTGATGTGCTTCTCGACGGCTCGCTCGGTGAGGAAGAGCTTGGCCGCGATTGCGGCGTTGTTCCTTCCCTGGGCCATGAGCGCCAGGACCTCGTGCTCCCGCGGGGTGAGTTCGGCCAGCGGCGATTTCGGCTTGCGCACCTTGGCCGCCACCAGGCCCTCGATCACTTTGGGATCGATGACCGAGCCGCCGTTTGCCACCTCACGGATGGCGGTGACCAGCTGGTCGATGTCGGAGACGCGCTCTTTTAATAGGTATGCCCGGCCGGTGGCGCCCTTTTGCAATAGGGCGAGGGCGTAGTCCGGGTCGCTGAACTGGCTCAGGATGACGACGCCGATCCGTGGGTGCACTTGCCGCAGGTGCTCGGCGGCCCGTATGCCCTCGTCGGTTCCGGTCGGCGGCATGCGAATGTCGGTCAGAACGACGTCCGGCTTATGCTCCTCGACGGCGGCTAACAGGGAGTCGAAGTCTGTGCACACCGCGACCACCTGCAGCTCCGGCTGGGCGTCAATGAGTTGCCGGACACCTTCGCGGACCAGGTAATTGTCCTCGGCCAGCACGACGCGAATCGGCACGGCAACAGAATAGGGCTTCACGCGGAGTCCAGCCGGTCGGGTTGGCCGCCGAGTTCAGGTGGTGCTGGCACCATT
>VBHO01000166.1 GCA_005882045.1 Chloroflexota bacterium
GGCGTCCTCGGGGGAGTACTCGACGTCGTCGCAGAGGCTGCGCGCGTAAGCGACGGCATCCGCGCCCCGGCGGAGCACGTCGCGGCGGTTGGAACGCAGCTTGCGCTCGATATGGATGTCGGAGACGGAGAGCACCATGTGGATTTGCTTGCGCTCGGCATCGTGGACGGCCTGCCACACCGCATCGATGTCCGGCCGGGCCGCCCGAGCCAGCGCCGTGATCATCGGCCCCTCGACCTGCCGCGCGATGCGCTGCACCGCCTCGAAGTCGCCCGGGGAGGAGAGGGGAAAGCCGGCCTCGATGACGTCGACACCCAGGAGGGCCAGCTGGCGCGCGATCGCGAGCTTCTGGTCCGGGTTGAGCGAGGCGCCCGGCGACTGCT
>VBHO01000167.1 GCA_005882045.1 Chloroflexota bacterium
GCGCCTTGCCGTCGGGTTTGAGCCAGGGCATCATGGCGCGCAGCTCGGCACCAACCTTCTCGATCATCGACGCTTGCTCCTGACGGCGGTAGGCGTTGAAGGCGGGCCGGCCGGCCTGGTTCTCGAGGATCCAGGTTCGGGCGAAGGTCCCGTCCTGGATCTCGCGAAGGATCTGCCGCATCTCCTCGCGAACCGCCGGGCTGATCACGCGTGGGCCGCTGACGTAATCGCCAAACTCCGCCGTGTCGCTGATGCTGTAGCGCATGTAGCTCATGCCGCCCTGGTACATCAGGTCCACGATCAGCTTCATCTCGTGCAGGCACTCGAAGTAGGCCAGCTCAGGCTGGTAGCCCGCCTCGACCAGGGTCTCGAACCCGGTCTTCACCAGCGAGGTGAGCCCCCCGCACAGCACCGCCTGCTCGCCGAAGAGATCGGTCTCGGTCTCCTCTTTGAAGGTGGTCTCGAGCACGCCGGCCATGGTCGACCCGATGCCGCGCGCGTAGGCGAGGGTGCGGGCGCGGGCCTGTCCGGTCGTGTCCTGGTGCACCGCAAAGAGCGCCGGGACCCCCACCCGTTCCTTGAACAGTCGACGCAGGATGTGGCCCGGCCCCTTGGGGGCGACCATCGCGACGTCGACTTCAGGGGGCGGGACGATCTGGCTGAAATGAATGTTGAACCCGTGGGCGAACATCAAGGCCGCCCCTGGCTTCAGGTTCGGCTTGACGGCCTCGTCGTAGAGGCGCTTCTGGGTCTGGTCCGGCACCAGCATCATCACGAGGTTGCCAGCTTCGACCGCCTTCTCGACCGTCTCCACGCGCAGGTCTTCCTGCTCGGCGGCCTCCCAGGACCGGCTGCCCTTGTAAAGGCCGACCACGACGTCGACGCCGCTGTCCTGCAAGTTGAGCGCGTGGGCGTGGCCCTGGCTGCCGTAGCCGATCACCGCGACCCGCTGACCGGCGAGCGCCGACATGTCGGCATCGCCGTCGTAATAGACCTTCGCCATCAGCTCACCACCTCAAGCTCGCGGTTGGCTCCGTTGGCGACCCGCAGCGTCTCGCTGCGCACCACCTCGGTGACCTCGAAGCCGCTAAGGCGCGTAAGGCAGTCGTCCACCTCGTTGGGGCGAACCACCGCGGCCAGGATGACCACGCCGTTGTGCTCGCTGAGGATGCGGGCGTTCGGCCCAGCACGGTCCATCAGCACGCCGCGGCGGCGGCCGCCGTCTTCGACCCGCATCAACACCAGGCAGCTTTCTTCCATCAGAGATAGGTCTGGGTGGTGAGGTTGTTCAGCCGTGGGTTGAGGCCGATGACCTGGTCGGCATCGACCGGGACATCGATCAGGATCGATTGGCCTTTCGTTTCGTAGCAGGCGTCCATGATCTCCTTGAGGTTGCTGAGATCGGCCTTCACTCGGAAGCCGTCCCAGCCATGCGCCTTGGCGGCGCCCACGAAGTCGATCGACGGCAGGGTCGAATGGTAGCGGCGCTTCTCGACATCGGGAATGACGACCTCGAGGCCCTTGTCGACGATGCCATAGACGCCGTTGTTGACGATGAACACCCGCAGGTCGAGGTTGGCGGCATCGGCAAGCGTGCCGCCGAAGAGTCGCCAGCAGCCGTCACCCGTGAAGACGAAGGTATGGAGGCTCGGGTCCGCCATTTTGGCACCGACCCCGAGCCCGAAGCCGCCACCCATCGCCGATCCGTCGTGAGCGGTATGGAAGGGAATGTAAGGATGCGGTCGCTGGGTCACGTACTGGCGGTCCTTGTAGGCGAGGCACACATCGTCGAAGCCGATGCTGTTCGGACGCCAGGACTTGTGTAGCCGCTCGTAGAAGTCAATAAAATCCACCGATCCGTCGCTCACGTCGCGGGTGATATGCCGGTTGTTGAGGCGCTCGGGTACGTCAACCTGCGGCCGGCGGCCCACGCCGCGCTGGGTCAGGCGCGGGATGATCTGCCCGAGGGAGAGGTCGAGGTCGCCACGAACCACCTTGTAGTTGCCCCGGACGCGATGCCGGAACTCGTCGGCGATGTGGCCGTAGGGCTCCGTCAATCCGGTGAAATGCCAGACGTCGCCGGCCGGGATGGCGCCCAGGTTCAGCGAGTACTCGCCTGAGTCGAACCCGAGGGTGATGACGCAGTCCTCGGGGCCGAGGCTCCGCCAGAGCTTCATGGCCTCGTCGTTGCCGCCGAAGGAGATGTACCCAAAGCCGAACTCATTTGCGGGAGACACGGCGTTGGCCCCGTTCACCGACCACACCGTCGGCGCCTGCAGCAGCTCCGAGAGCTGCGTGGTCATCGCCGGCATGCCGGGCCAGCGGGCGGCCTCGCTGCTGACGTAGATCACCACTCGGCGCCCGTCCGCGGTGCGGGGGAACTCCTCGACAAAGCGATCGACGTCCTGCTGGCGGACGCCGCGGGGTCGGCTGCGGGAGGGGACGTCGATCGTGGCGGGCTTGGAAAGAATGTCCGGATAAAAGCAAATCGCAACCGGCTTGGACTCGAGCAGGACGGACTGTGCGCGCTCGAGCTGCTCCTCCATGGTGTCGATGTCGTCGATGACCACGCAGCCGTCGCCGAGTTCTGCCTGCAGCTGGGGCACGATGTTCATGCCGTGGATAGAGACGTCCTGCAGGGGACTCTGGCCGATCGACATCGTCGAGTTCAGCGCGACCAGGAAGACCGACGGAATGTTGTGTAGCTTGGCATCGGTCAATCCGCTACCGCCGAGCTTGGTGGCCGCACCCGTGGTGGTGATGCAACCGCCGACCCGACCCGAGGCCATGTGGTAGCCCAGCGGGACGAACCCGGCGACGTATTCGGCCATGGTCAGCATCCGCGGTACGCCATCGCGAGCCTCGGATGGGTCAGAGAACGGCTGGAGGTGCTTGGTGACGTGGATCAACCCGCCACCATTGACGCCGGCGTAGCCCGTAATGCCCCAGCGCCGTAAGGTTTCGATCAGCCAGTAGTTCCCGCTGGTGCGCTCCAGCGGGGCTGGCGTAAACGGGGTCAGCTCCTCCTCGACGCGGTCAATCATCTGTGTTCCCACGCCCGGTCATCCGCTGAACATCCGGTTGATGTCATCGGTGACGTCATGTCCGAACGGTGTCGTCCCGGCGGCGCGCTTGGCGACCGCGGCGGTCAGCGCCTCCGTGCAGATCCCGGCGACGTCGATCTGGTACCGCCGCTCCTGGATCTCATGGTGCAGCGGGTCGGGAATTTCGATTGTGTAACTGGCCATCGGTACCCTCCTTGCAGCTGGCTTGGTCGTACGACACGCTCTGCTGCAAGGACGAGAGGCCTGCCTCCCGCGGTACCACCCTGCTTGCGGCCCCCGGCCGCCGCTCTTGTCGAGCCAACCCACTCTGGGGGTGAGTAATCCCCATCAACGCCGGTTGACTCGACACGGAACGCTACCAGCCCGAAGCAAACTCGTCCATTGTGCAAACCATCCAAAAGTTATTGGTACTTTCGGTCCTTCACGCCAGCCCCCAGTTGAGGCATACTAATGCCTCCCATGGCGCTGACTGTCCGGGAAGCGATGGCGCTGGGGGGCTTGAGGAGGGGCGAGGTGCTGGCCGGGGCCAGTGGCCTCGACCGCACGATCACCTGGGTAAAGGTCCTCGAATCCCCGGAGACGATCAGCTGGCTGGCCGAAGGCGAGCTGCTGCTGACGGTCGCCTTCGCCATCAAAGACGACCGGGCGGCCCAGCGCGACCTGATGCGCAACCTGGCCCGAGTGGGCTCTGCGGGCCTGGTGATCAAGCCGGAGCGCTACCTGCCCCAGATCCCCGACGACATGCTCGGCCAGGCGGACGAGTTCAATATTCCCCTGATCCGGATTCCGCCGGACGTCTCCTACCTGGAGATCATGAACCCGATCCTGGAGCGGATCATCAACGCCCAGAACACCCAGCTCCGGCGCTCGATCGAGATCCACCGGCAGTTCACCGACCTGGCCCTCGACGGCCAGGGCCTGGAGGCGATCGTCAAGACGCTGGGCGAGCTGGTCGAGAGTTCGATCGCGCTCGAGGACGCGAGCTTCCATCTGCTGGCTAGCCACGTGGTGCCCGGCGTCACCGACAAGCACCGTCAGCAAACCCTGGCCCACCACGGCACCCCGGTCAAGGTTCGGCAGGCGGCTGCCATCAAAAATATGCTGCAGGACGTGGTCCGCGGCCGCGCGCCGCGCAAGGTCCCGCCCTTCCCCGAGCTGGGGTTGACGGCCCCCCGCATCATCACCCCGGTCCTGGCCGGTCGTGAGCATCTCGGCCTCCTCTCGATCATCGACCACCCGCAGCACCTCGAGGAGCTCGCCATGGTGGCGATCGAGCACGCGGCGACCGTGATCGCGCTGGAGATGATCAAACAGCGGGAGGTCGGCGAGGCCGAGGACCGGGTGCGGGGCGAGCTGGTCGACGACCTGCTCAACGGCACCTTCGGTGACCAGGCCAACGTGCAGCGTCGCGCCCGACACCTTCGCTACGACCTCTCGCTGCCGCACCGGCTGCTGGTGGTGGACGTCGATCACTTTCGACAGTTCATCAAGGAGCGGCGCTATGAGGAAGGTCGGGTCATCGCGGTCAAGCATCAACTCTTCCAGGTGGTGACCGGCGCCGTCCGACGGCTGCATCCTCGCCACCTGGTCAGCGCGCACAGTGACAGCGTGATCGTGCTGGTGCCCCAACCAACTGACACCAAGGATCCCGATGGGGAAGGGCTCGCGGCGCGGATCCGGGAGGCGGTCGGCGAGTCGGAGCTCGGCATCACCGTGTCGGTATCGATCGGCCGGCTGTGCCTGAAGCCGGATGATTTCAAACCCGCCTTCGTCGAAGCACAGCGCGCGCTCGACCTTATGGTGCGCTTTGGCAAGCGCGAGCAGATCATCAACTACGAACGCCTGGGCGTCTATCGCCTGCTGGCCCAGGTCGAAGATCGGGCCGGCCTCGACGCCTTCGCCGGCCGCATGCTGGCGCCGCTGATCGACTACGACCGGGCGCGCGGCACGCCGCTGCTAAAAACGCTCGAGGTCTACCTGCAGCGGCACGGCAACCTGCGGCAGTCGTCGCGTGACCTGCACATCCACCTCAACACGCTGCACTATCGCTTGCGGCGGATCGGCGAGGTGACGGGCCTCGACCTCAAGGACGCCGATGCCCGGCTCGACCTGCTGCTGGCGCTGCGGGTTCGCGCGCTGGCGGAGAGCAAGTAAGGGGCACGGCAGATCAGCGAGCCCCGGTGTGGAAAGGCGAGCGTGTCGGGTCGTGGCAAGACCATGGCGGCGAAGATCTGGGAAGACCACGTGGTCGCCGCCCGCGAGGGCGAACCTGATCTGCTTTACGTCGACCTGCACCTGGTCCACGAGGTGACCTCGCCGCAGGCCTTCGAGAGCCTGCGGCTCAACAACCGGCGGGTGCGCCGGCCTGAGCTGACGGTGGCCACCATGGACCACGACGTCCCCACCCGTGGCGGCCGCGCCGCCGCCGATGAGATCGCCGAACGGCAGATGTCGGCGCTGGAGGAGAACTGCCACCGGGAGGGCATCGCGCTCTTCGGCATGGGCAGCTCGCGCCAGGGCATCGTGCACGTCATCGGGCCCGAGCTCGGGCTCACCCAACCCGGGCTGCTGATCGTCTGCGGCGACTCGCATACCTCGACTCACGGCGCTTTCGGGGCGCTCGCCTTCGGCATCGGGACCTCGGAGGTCGAGCACGTCCTCGCGACCCAGTGCTTGCGCCAGCGCCGGCCGAAGGTCATGGCCGTGACCGTCGACGGCGAAATGCCGCTGGGTGTCACCGCCAAGGATGTGGCGCTCGGCATCATCGGCCGGATCGGCATCGAGGGCGGGCGCGGACACGTCATCGAGTACCGCGGGTCGACCATTCGTGGGCTCTCGATGGAAGGTCGGATGACGGTCTGCAACATGACGATCGAAGGCGGCGCCCGCGCCGGCATGATCGCGCCCGACGAGACGACCTTTACCTATCTGAAGGGCCGCGAGCACGCGCCCCGCGGGGTGCAGTGGGAGCAAGCCCTCTCGCGCTGGAGCGCGCTACCGACGGATGCCGACGCCCAGTTCGATGCCGAGGTCCTAATCGACGCGGCGCGGCTCGAACCGTATGTCACCTGGGGTACCAATCCAGGTCAGTCGGTGCCGGTGACCAGCCGGGTGCCGGCGCCTCGGACCGAGACCGACGAGCGCGCACTCCGGTACATGGCGCTCGAGCCGGGTACCGCGATCGAGTCGATTCCCATCGACCGGGTGTTCATCGGCTCCTGCACCAATGCCCGGTTGGAGGATCTTCGCGTCGCCGCCTCCGTGGTGCGCGGCCATAGCGTGCACCCCAAGGTTCGGGCAATGGTGGTGCCGGGCTCGGCGAGCGTCAAGCGCCAGGCCGAGTCCGAAGGGTTGGACGCGGTCTTTCGTCAAGCGGGCTTCGAGTGGCGCGACGCCGGCTGCTCGATGTGCCTGGGGATGAACCCTGACATCCTCGGTCCGGGCGAGCGCTGCGCCTCGACCAGCAACCGGAACTTCGAGGGACGGCAGGGGAGTGGAGGGCGGACCCATCTGGTCAGCCCGCCGATGGCCGCGGCGGCCGCCATCGCCGGGCACCTGGTCGATGTCAGGGAGTTCAACTGATGGACCCGTTCACCCGCGTCACCGGTGTCCTGGCTCCGCTCGACCGCGCCGACGTCGACACCGACCAGATCATCCCCAAGCAATTCCTCAAACGTATCGAGCGCTCCGGCTACGGACCATTTCTCTTTTACGACTGGCGACGGCAATCGCCCCGAGTATCGGGGCGCCCAGGTGCTCGTCACGGGTGCCAACTTCGGCTGCGGATCCTCGCGTGAGCACGCGCCCTGGTCGTTGCTCGATGCCGGCTTCCGCGCGGTGATCGCGCCCTCCTTTGCCGACATCTTCAAGAGCAACAGCTTCCGCTGCGGCCTGCTACCGGTCGAGCTCCCCGAGCCGGCGGTGCGTCAGCTGATCGGTCTGGCCTTGCAGGAGCCCGGCACCGAGATCACCGTCGACCTGGAGCGACAACGGGTCGCGGCCAGTGGTTTCGAAGCCGGCTTCACCCTCGACGCGTTCTACCGAGAGTGCCTGCTTCACGGCTGGGACGAAGTGGCGCTCACGCTCCGCCAGGACGCAGCCATCGCTCGCTATGAAGCGACGCGGCCTGGCTGGTTACCAATCAGCCGCTGAACGAGCTCGTCGCTTACACCACCAGCGACTCGATCAGCACCGCAGCATTTGCTGGGGGGTTTGTTGCCCGCAGTCGGGCAGAATGCCTGGCTGCGTTCCGACCCATTTCTCGGTTGGCCATGACCCCCTTGACGGCAGCGCCGATGGTCTCAGCGGTCGCGTCGTTGCGGGAGACGACCTCGGCGACGCCGAGGGCGTGGGCTCGGGCGGCGACACCCGGCTGATCGCGACCCCATGGAATGAGCACCATCGGCTTTCCATGCCACAGGGCCTTCATCACCGTTCCATGGCCCGCGTGGCCAACCAGCAGCACGGCCCTCTCCAGGACCGCCGAATGGGAAACGGTCTTCTCGATCCGCGCGTTCGGCGGATGACTGGCGAGCTCCGACGGCTCGTGCTCCGGTCCAAGCGTCACCACCACCCGCACCGGCTCATCGGCGAGCGCCTCGAGGGCCGCGTCGGCTAGCTTGATGTCGTCCTGCCGTTGTGAACTGATCGAAACCAGCACCCAGGGAGCGCCGGGTTCATCTAGAAACGTGGGGCGCTGTTGTGGTGGCTCCCAGATGCCGAGCGGTCCGACGTAGTGATGACGAGAGGGTAGAGCCGTAAACCCATAGTCGAAGACCTGGTCGGTCGCGTGCAAGACGAGGTCCGCGGCCTCGAGCAGTTCGGCGTAGCGCCTGATCAGGGGGAGTGCCCGCGGACCAATGTCCTCTTCAACCGGGCGCGGCGGGTTAGGGCCAACGTAGAAGGTGCTGTTGATCACGGTCCAGGGAACCGATGGGCACGTGGCGTCGACCGCCTCGACGCCAAAGAGCGATGTAACGATGGAGGAGGGTCGCTGACGATCGATCACGGCGGAAATGGGCTCGGCTACGTCATGGGCCCAGACGGTCATTCCGCGCTGCAGCAGTGGACCGGCTTTTCCCAGATCGCCCCCAGTCGCCTGCATCGCATCCACGACAAGGCCTGCGAGGCGGGGCCCGAGATCGAGCTCGCTCGGAAGGACATCGACATCAACGTGGAGCGAGCGGAGGCCACGTTGCACCGCGGCATCACCGATAAAGATGGTCTCGTGTCCTCGGTCGCGCAGCGCCAAGCCCGCCGCCACTAGAGGGGGCAGGTCGCCACCGGCGCCAGCGGTCGCGACGATCAGGATCCGCGCCACGCTCCAATGATGCGCCGACCGGGAACGCTGGGTGAGAAAAAAGGGGGGCGGTCGGGCCGCCCTCCTTCGTCGTCGAGCGAGCTACTGGCGGGCGAAGAACACGTCCGGGTCGTGCCGGCCTTGCGGCCAGAGGAAATTGTTCACGATATCGCGGTTGTCACCCCATGCGAAGTACTGGTGCGACCCGTCGCTCACGTTCGCGATGTAGTCGCCCATGTAGGTGAAGGCGATGATCGGGTCGAACTGCGGCAAGGTATAGACGCCGGGGAATGACTGGCTGGTCACCGTGTTCGATGTCCAGCTGGTGCCATTTTTGGAATTTGAGATCAGCACATCCAACTGGCTCGTGCCGTCACCGACCGGGCTGATCTCGTAATACAGGAGGTGCAGAGCGCCACCGTCGGAACTGAGCGCGGGCTGCGCCTCGTCGTTGTCGCCGGATGTGACCGGGGAGGTCTTCCAGGTGTTGCCTCCGTCCTTGGAGGTTGCGAGCACCACGTGGCTGTGACCCGACGCCCCATCGTTCCAGGCGGCATACAGGTTACCGGCCCTCGCGGCCAGCGTCGGGAGTTCGAGATTCCGCATGAACTGACCGGGCCCCAACTGGAAAGCGCCGAAGAAGGCACCGGTCGACGGGGACACGTCCGCGATCTTCACCTTCTGGGGGAAAGTCTGCCCACCATCGTGTGACGCGAAGATCCATTCCTCTTCGGTGATCGGCGCCGTAAACGTGCAGGTCGGGTCGTCGGCGCCGAACTTGAGGGCCGCCTCGAACACGGTCCCATCCGCTATTACCAGCGGCATCGCGCCGATGTACTGGTGGAACGAGCAATCCGGCGGCTTGGTGGGATCGAACGAAAACAGGACCGTCTTGTCGGCGTAGTTGATCGACCAGCTGCCACCGCCATCGCTGGAATGGGCCACCGGCAAGCCGCTGAACTCGGTGAACGCCCCAGTCGTCGAGTCAAACGTCGCGGTGAAGTCATCCCAGGTGTCGTACAAGTTGCCGGGTCCTGCAGCGACCATGGCATCTTTGTCCGCCATGTACCCGAGCTCGTTGCCAGGAGGCGGCGGGATCGGGGTCGCCTGGCTCCAGGTCTTCCCCCCGTCCGTGGACTTTGCCACCCCCACCAGCAGTGAAAAGGAGCTGAAGTCGAGGACCAGGTTCGAGTAATACATCGTCCCGTTGCTGTCCGTTGCCAGCCACGGATCACCGAAGTTGTTCCTTCCCGGCGCGTTCGGGAGGCTGCCGCCGTCGGTGAACGTCTGGCCGCCGTCGCTCGAGTTCGAGACGCCGCTCAAGTCGCTCGCGGCCGTCAGGAACAGCAAGGTCCGCTGGGAGTCGTTGTAGCCGACGGCGACATTGGACCCGGAAACCGCAATCGAGGTCTCACTTTGGGTCGTCTGCTCGATCTGATTCGAGTCCTTGCTCGGGTCATTGACGCGCACATTCGGCAGCGGACCGCCGCCTGGCTTCAAACCCTTGGGTAGCCGAATCGTGACCGGCGCGCTGAGACCGTTGGAGTCCGGCGCAGCGCGATGATCGCCACGCGCGATTGCCTCCAGGGCGATCCGGGCCGTCGCCGTCAGCGTCTTGCCCGCCGGGGTGGCCAGGATCCGCTTCGCGATCTCTTGCTTGGTTGGTGGCGTTTTCGGCGTGGCGGCGGACCCGGCGATCGCGCCAGCCGCAACCACAACCATCGCGATGGTAAGCACGCTAAATGTTCGACGCATGTAACCTCCCTTCGCTCTCGGAAATCTGTGCCTTTCACCGATGGCGTATCGGCCATTCGGCATTGCCCCTCCTTCCCGGGAACCCCGGGAGAACCCGCCCCTTATGGCGCCGCCGCGCCAGCCAGGTCAAATCCTAGGAGGGACGCCTCTTGCGGTCAAGCCGTGCGGCAGCGGGTGAACGAGACGACCTACCGCTACCAGTTGGTGGCGATGTACTTGGTTTCGAGGAACTCCATGAGCCCCTCGTGTGAGCCCTCGCGACCGACGCCGCTCTGTTTGACGCCGCCGAACGGCGCCGCCGGGTCGGAGATGAAGCCGCGGTTCAAGCCGACCATGCCGGACTCGATCGCCTCGGCGATCGCCAGCCCTTTCGCCAGGTCACGGCTATAGACATAGGAGGCGAGGCCGCGGTCGGTCTTGTTCGCGAACTCGATCGCTTCGTTGACCTCGCGGAAGGTGACGACCGGCGCGATCGGACCGAAGATCTCCTCTTTCAGGATGTGCTCATCGGGCGGCACCTCGCTCAAGACGGTCGGCGGGACGAAGTAGCCTGGCCGGTTCGGCGCCTTGCCGCCGGTCAGCACCCGAGCCCCGTGACCAGCGGCCTCGTCAACCAGCGCGAGCATCTTCTCGCGAGCCGGTTGATTGATGACCGGGCCAACCTTGACGTTCGGGTCCATCCCGGACCCAACCGGCAGCGCACCCATGGCGCTCGCCAACATGGTCGAAAATTTCTCCGCGATCGGCGCCTCGACGTAGAAGCGGTTGGCGGCGATGCAGGACTGGCCGGTGTTGCGCATCTTCGCGACCATCGCGCCTTCCAGTGCCGCGCTGAGATCGGCGTCGGCCAGCACGATGAAGGGCGCGTTGCCGCCGAGCTCCATGGAGCAGCTGATCACGTTCTCCGCCGCCTGCGCCAGCAGGATGCGCCCGACCTCGGTCGAGCCGGTAAAGGAGAGCTTGCGCACGCGCGGGTCCTTGAGCATCGCCTTGACGACTTCCGACGAGCGCTTCGAGGGAATCACGTTGACGACGCCCTTGGGCACGCCCGCCTGCTCGAGAAGGTCGGCGATGGCCAGCGCCGTCAGCGGCGTTTCGGAAGCCGGCTTCAGGATGACGGTGCAACCGGCGGCCAGAGCCGGCCCGATCTTGCGGGTGGCCATCGCAGCCGGGAAGTTCCAGGGCGTGACCAGGACCGAAACGCCGATCGGCTGGTGCTCGACCAGGATCCGGTTGGCGCCACTCGGTGAGATCGAGACCGAGCCGATGTTGCGGACCGCTTCTTCAGAAAACCAGCGGAAGAACTCGGCAGCATAGGCCACCTCGCCCCGCGCCTCGACCATCGGCTTGCCGTTCTCGCGCACCATCAGCTCGGCCAGCTTTTCCTGGTCGCGCATCATCAACTCGAAGGCCTTCCGGAGGATCTCGGCGCGTTGCCGCGGCGGCTTCGCCGCCCACGGGCGGAAGGCCTCGGAGGCGGCATCGACGGCGGC
>VBHO01000168.1 GCA_005882045.1 Chloroflexota bacterium
CAAGGGCAGCAAGAACAATGGCACCGCGCAGCAGTTCGCCACCGATGCCGCTGCGGGCAAATTGCCAACCGTATCCTGGCTCTACGGCCCGAAGGGGCTCAGCGAGCACCCGGTGGAACCGGTCCTGGCTGGCCAGAAATGGACGGCAGACCAGGTCGATGCCATCGTCACGGGTGGTCTCTGGCCCAACATCGTCATCTTCATCACCTGGGACGACTGGGGAGGTTGGTACGACCACGTCACCCCGCCGCTCGTCGAGCAATGGAAGGACGGAACCCAGTTCACATATGGGTCGCGAGTCGGTTGCCTGGTCTTGAGCCCTTACGCGAAGGCTGCGTACATCTCGCATACGCAACAGACGCACGTGAGCCTCGTGAAGTTCTGCGAGAAGACATTCGGCCTGCCCTCGATCAACGCTCGCGACAAGGCGGCCGACGACATGTCCGACTGCTTCGACTTCACCCAGAAGCCACTCGTCGCACCCGGCCCCGCCGTCTGAATCCCGTCACGATCCAGACGACACTCACCGGCAGCAGGACCAAGAAGACGGATCGAGCCTCGTTCGTGAGGTTCAGACCAAGCCGGCTGAGCGCGAGGTAGCGATCGAAATCAAGAGAAATCACGATCAGCGCCACGACGATGGCGGCGCTCCCCAAACCCACCAGCAACAACACTGGGCGACTAGGAAACACGAGCGGCGCCGTAACGATGATCGCCACGAACACCAGCAGCAGGAACAGTCCGAGTCCAGTTGGGTTCGTCAATGCCGGAGTCCAGCTACAAAAGATGCCGCCCTGACCACCCTTGACTGCCGCAATACCGATGCAATGGCGGACCCAGGGAACCAAGGTCAGGAACGCCAGCCAGGCCACCGCCAGCACCGACCCAAACCACGTTGCCCGCAGGCGGTTGAGCACGACCGAGGCTGAGCGAACCATCATCAGATAAGACGCGGCCTAAGCCCAAAGGTTCCGAGACCGTCCATAAAATGAGCCGGTTGCGTCTGCCTTCGAGTCTCGAAGCCTTATCCGAGCCGCGCTTTCGGTTGCTCTGGGCGGGACAGGCGACCTCGGCAATTGGCGACGGCCTCATGTCGATCGCGCTCGCGTTCGCCGTCCTGCGAATTGGCGGCAGCGCGACCCAATTGGGCCTGGTCCTCGCTGCCGGCGTCGTGAGCCGCGTCGCCTTTTACCTGGTCGGCGGCGTCTGGGCCGATCGTCTGCCCCGGCAGGTCGTGATGCTGGCATCCGATCTGGTACGCGCGGCGCAGCAATTGATCGTCGGCGTCTTGCTGATCACGGGTACAGCCCGGATGTGGCACCTGGTGGCCGGAGCCATCGTGTACGGAGTGGCCGCCGCCTTCTTCCAGCCGTCGTCGACTGGACTGGTGCCCGCGACGGTCAGTACGGCCCGGCTGCAGCAGGCGAACGCGCTCATGGGCTTATCGCGAAGCGTCACGTCGGTTGGCGGCCCTCTTCTCTCCGGGCTGCTCGTCGCCTTCATCGGTCCCGGTTGGGTCTTCATCATCAACGGGATCACGTTCATCGTCAGCGCCATCACGCTCGCGATGCTCCACGTTGAGCGCACCGCCGGTGCCGAACGACAATCCTTCCTCAAGGATCTCGCTCTCGGATGGCATCAACTCGCGATCCGGTCATGGTATTGGCTGAATCTCTGCGCGCACGCGCTTTGGAACTTCGCGATCGCCGCCTTTTACGTGCTGGGGCCGATCGTGGCGACCCGCCAGCTGGGTGGGCCATCCGCCTGGGGCCTGATCTCGGCCTGCCTTGGCGTCGGCTCGGTGGTCGGCGGCATCATCACGCTGCGGCTGCTGCCCTCACGGCCCCTGATCGCCGCCAACCTTGCCCTGACCCCGGCTGCGCTGATGCTCCTGGCCCTCGCCATTCCGCTTCCGGTCGTCATCATCGGGCTCACGTGTGTGATCGCCTTCGCCGGTTTGGCGTTTCTGAACGAAGTCTGGGAAGCAACCATGCAGCAACTGATCCCGGCAGCGGTGCTCTCCCGGGTCACCTCATATGACTGGCTGATCTCGCTGATCGCGATGCCGGCTGGATACGCCGTAGCCGGGCCGGCAGCGCAGCGCTTCGGAATCCCGACCACGCTCGTCGCCGCGGCCATCATTCTGGCGGCCCCGAGCTTTGCGATCGTTCTGCTACCGGGGATCCGCCGCGTGCGGCGAACGGCGCAGGGGACGATCGTCGAGGGCGCAGCACTCGCCCCCAGCTGAGCAAGGTTCCGCCAACGAAAGGCGAACGCCACAAGCTCGTATCAGGTCGCCGTTTCCATCTATCCGGCCCGTTAGATAGATTGTGCCGGCCCTTGAACCCTTCCTGGTGGCCGCCGTCATGGTGGCAACCGCGCTCGCGCTTTTGGTCGCCGGGCTGGCCGGCTTCCGGTTGGCCAAATACCGGGACAGCCCCCAACGCAAGGCCCTGCAAACCATCAGCGAGCTGACGCCTGAAAGCTTGAGGCAGCGAGCTCCGCAGACCGACGACAAACTGGCTCGGGCAGCCCTGGTCCGGCTCTGGGCGCTGACCGAGCCGGTTGTTGCCCGTCAACGGCAGCTGCTGGATCAAAACGGCGAGTTGCAGCGCCGCTACGGCCAGGCCCGAGCGCTGATCGATCTCATGGCCGAATTCAATGAAGTCATGCAGCTCGCCGCGGTGCTCGATCGCCTGAGCTCGGGCCTTAGCCGGTTCTTCGCCGGCGACGGGGTGGCCATCTGGATTCGCGCGCCGCAGGGCGGGTTCGAACTGGCGGTAAAGGTCGCGGAGGATTTTCCAAGTTCGCTCAATCCGCATGACCGCTGGGTCGCCACCGTAATGTCGGGAGATGCTGGGTTGATTCTCCCCTTCTGGCTCGACAGCGAAATGCCCTGCATGGCCGCGCCCTTACTCGATGCCCAGGGTCAGCGGATCGGCATCGTGGCGCTCACGTCACGCCGGCGTCCCGCCTATACGGCTGAGGACGGTGCGTTCTTGCGGACGGTTATCGGCCACGCGGCGCTGGCGATCCAAAACGCCACGATGTACGAGTTCATCGACACTCTTGCACGGGTTGATCCGCTGACCGGGCTGGCGAACCGTCGCGAATTCGACCGGCTCCTCCTTCAGGAGGTCGCGCGGTCGCAACAGTCCGGCCAGTCGTTCTCGTTGATCATGGCCGACCTCGACCACTTCAAGCAGGTCAACGACCGGTTCGGTCACCAGGAGGGCGACCGCGCCCTGCAGCAAATCGGTCGGCTGATCCAGCAGGTGCCGAAGCGCGCGACCGATGCCGCCTTCCGGATCGGCGGTGAGGAGTTTGCCGTCCTGATGGGGAACACCGACAAGACGGGAGCCGTTGGGCTCTCGGAAACGCTTCGCGGCGTGACCGAAGGGGCCAGGTTCCTCCCCACCGGCGAAGCGGTGACGATCAGCCTCGGGGTCGCGACCTTCCCGGGCGATGGTCAGGACGCGGAAACCCTGATCGCGGCCGCCGATCGGGCGCTTTATCAGGCGAAGACCGGCGGACGCAACCGGGTCGCCGCCGCCTGAACGCCGCCTCACCCGCCTTCCCCTCTGGCGGCGTCTTACGGGTTAGACGGCACGAGAGCCGTCAGACGGACTCATAGGAGGAAACCGTAATGTTCTCGAAGTTTCGACCCCAGCCGCGATCGATTCTGGTGGCGCTCTCATTGAGCGCCGGCGCGCTCACCCTGGTGGGAGCCCTGCCGGCGTCGGCCGGCGATCTCGGCCCATTCACCTGCACTGACAAATCGGGAGGCGTTGCCGGCGCGGCCGCGACCGTCTACGACATCAGGATCGCGCACCACGACGGCTACGACCGGCTGGTCATCGGATTCCCGACCTCCAACGCCATGCCGGAGTATCAGCTCACCCGCCAGGCAACGTCGACGTTCCTGCGCGACGCCAGCGGGCAGCCCGTCAGCCTCGACGGCTCGGCCGGCATCCGCGCCGTCCTCCGGAATGCCGATATCGCCCCGGGCGCGCCGACCGACCTGAAGCCGGAGCTTCCGTCTATCCGTGAAGTGGCCCAGATCGGCAACTTCGAGCGGGTCGTCAGCTACGGCGTAGGCCTCGCGACCCCGGCGTGCTTCCGGGTGCTCGAGCTCAGCGGACCGACTCGGCTCGTCATCGACGTCGAGACTCCGGCGGACGCCCCGGCGGCGACCGCGACGCCGTCAGCAGCGCCGAGTCAGGCCCCAAGCCAGGCGCCGAGCCCATCCGACCTCGCATCGACCGGCCATCCGTCTCCGTCCGCACAACCGGCGACGTTCCCGATTGCGGCAGGGATCCTGGCGCTGCTCGCCGTGGTCGCGGGAGTGGTCATCACCGCCCTGACCCGATTCGCCCGGAAATGACCCGTTCACAACCATCGAGTCGTCGATACCATTGGCATGCTGATGGATCCGACGCTCGGGCGCGTAATCGAGCGCTGGCGGGCCGGCGATCGCGAGGCCTTTGAAGAGGTAATCGATCGCTATGGCCTGCAGCTGTTGCGAACCGCCCGGCTCATCCTTCGCGACCCGTCATTGGCCGAGGACGCAATCCAGGAAACGTTTCTCAAGGCCTGGCAGCGGATCGGCAGCTTGCGCGACGAAGATCCCGGACCGTGGCTCACAAGAATCGCCATGAATGAAAGCATCTCGTTGTACCGCCGGCGGCATCGCTTCCAGGCGCTCACCGAGCGGTTCGGGCGGCTGAGCGGTGTCAAGCACGAGGTTTCCAGCGAGGCCCGTCTGGACCTGACGCACGCGCTCGACCAGCTCACGGCGGAGCAACGGGCGGCCGTCGCCCTCCACTACTACCAGGACCTGAGCGTGGAGGAAACGGCTCGGGTGCTCAAGGTCCCGGTGGACACCACGAAGTCGCGGTTGAAGACCGCGCTCCGCCGGCTCCGCGAGCTCACGGGAGCCGAGGAGGCGTTCGCGTGAGCGACGATTTCGAGAAGAACCTTCGCGAGCACCTTCACAGCGAAGCGGAGGAAACCCGCGAGTTTCCCCGTCGGCTGCGGGGCCGGATTCGCGACGGCATTGCACCTCAAGCTCGTGCGGGTCTAGCGCCGCAGCTCGCCTTGGCCGGCGCGCTGGTGCTGGTGGCGGTCGCCGTGCTGGCATTTCGCAACCCCACGATCATCAACGTGGTCACCACCAAGATCACTCAACTCATCCAGCCAAGCCCGTCGCCGACACCCCGGCCCTTCCTCTGCCAGGACCAATCCGGAGGTTCCAGCGGGCTGACCACGCAGCTGACGAACATCCGGCCCGCATCGCACGCAGGCGATGGCTACGACCGAATCGTATTCGACTTCAGCGGCGGTATTCCCTCGTGGGACCTCACCCGACAGGAGTCGGCGACCTTCACCCGCGACGCCAGCGGGCAGCAGGTAACCCTCGACGGCAGCGCCGGCCTAAAGCTCGTGCTCCGCGACGCCGACCTGGCCGATACGGTTGCGGGCGATCTGAAGCCACGCTTCAGCTCGGTTCGTGAAATAGCCCAGCTCGGCAACTTCGAGCGGGTGTTGACCTATGGCATCGGACTGTCATCCTCGCAGTGTGTCCGGGTGCTGCCACTCAGCAACCCATCGCGTCTGGCCATCGACGTTGCCACCACGGCCTCGCCATCGACGACCGCTGCGCCGACTCCACTCCCGACGCTCTCACCGTCCGGTACCGACCTCGGCGCGTTCAGCTGCCTCGACACCGGTGGTGGTGCGGACAGCGGGTTAGCGATGCAGCTGACCGCCGTGCGCGTTGCCCATCAGACGGGTTTTGACCGAATCGTCTTTGAGTTCGCTCCGCAGGCTGGCGGTACCGCGCACATTCCAGCGTACACGGTGTCGCGCCAGGCATCGGCTCAATTCGTGAAAGATCCGAGCGGCATGCCGGTCACCATGCGCGGGTCGGCCGGTCTGCGCATCGTGTTCCACGGTGCCAGCGGCGCCACGAGCTACACCGGTAGCCGCGATCTCACGCCCAATCTGCCTGTCGTCCAGGAGGTCGAGCAACTGGGCGACTTCGAGGCGGTCCTGAGCTGGGGCGCTGGTATGTCCCGGGCCTCCTGCCTCCGGACGCTCGAACTCGCGAACCCTACCCGCCTGGTCATCGACGTCCAGACCCCGTAAGCTCTAGCCGGTGGCGGCACGCTAAAACCGATCGTCCGAATTCTCCTCGGCATCGTGCTCGTCCTCCTCGGGATTCCGACCGCCGCCTTCTTCGGGCTGCTCCTGCTGATCGCGGACTGCACCGCGCGATGCCAGGCGAACCATGAGCGGCTTGTCCCCGTCGGACTGGTCGTCCTCGGCCTGGCGTTGACGGTCGTCGGCGTGCTCCTGCTGATGGGCCGCCTGGGCGCCCGCCCCCGTCGGCTTTAAGGCTGGACAAGTAGCCCACCGGCCGCCCGGTCCGTAGCGAAAGCAAGGCCCCGTCGAGTCGTCTCGTTACATCTGCCGGTGATTCGGCCCCGGCTCTCGGCAACACGCTCGGCTGTCATTTTCACGATCAACGCGATCGGGATCTCCTGGCTGTGCTGGCTCCCCCTGGTCGCGTCCAACCACGGGATCGGGATCGTCCCCCCGTCGGTGGGGCCGCTGTTCATCGTGCTGGGGACCTTCGGCCCCTTCTTCGCCGCGGTTGGGATGGTCTCGCGGAGGTCGGGCTTCCGTGGTCTCGGGCAGTTCCTCGGCCAGGCCATCCGCTGGAAGGCCGGTATCCAGTGGTACGCTGCCGCGCTCCTCGCGCCTGCCTTGATCCGGATTGTGGTTCTCTACGTTCACGTTTTGAAAGGCGGCACCGTTCCCGACCTGTCGGACGCGACCCGTTGGCTCGCCGTCCCTTCGACCTTTTTTCTGGTCCTGCTCATCGGCGGACCGACCGGCGAGGAGTTTGGCTGGCGCGGCTTTCTTCTTCAACGCGTCCAGCCGGTCTTCGGATTGCTTGGCGCGTCCATTGTGATCGGGGCGATTTCGACGTTCTGGCACCTGCCGCTGTTCTGGATCCCGGGCACGGCCCAGAGCCACCTGCCCTTCGCGATCTTCGCGGTGCGTACGGTGGCGCTTTCGATCATTTCGACCTGGCTCTACAACGGCACCCGCAGGAGCCTGCTGTTCGTCCTCCTGTTTCATGCCTCGTTGAACACCTGGCCGAATACCGTCTATATCCTCGAGACGGAGGGAGCGATCGGTCCCTATCTCAGCACGACCATCATCTATTCAGGGTGGGCGCTGCAGTTGCTGATCCTGGGCCTGCTCCGTGGCCGCGGCGACCGCCGTAACCCCGCAGAGACGCAGCCGGCCGTCGCCGCCTGACCCTCAACCGCGCGAGTGATGGCCTCATTCGCGCGGAGGATTCGCCGCCGGAGAGACGTGGTTACCCTTGTAGCCATGGAAACGCGCCCGCGCGGGTGGGGCTGGATCGGGCGCCTGCAGCCGCGCATCTTCGATCGGCTGCTGGTGGGCTTCCTCCTCTCTATCGGGCTGATCAATGCAATCCTCGACCTTCGGTTCGCCGAGCGAGAGCTTCGGTTCCCGTTGGGTGCTCCAACCGGCATGGCCATCCCCTTCCTTGTCGGCCTTGCCCTGTTGCTGGTGCAAGTCGTTCCGTTGCTCTGGCGACGAAGCCATCCGAGCGTCGTTCTCTTGCTGGTCGCGGCCGCCTTCGCCGCCAGGGTGTTGCTGGGTTTCAATCCGGGTATCGCCGGGTTCGGGCTCCTGGTGGCGATGTACAGCGTCGCCGCCTACGAGTGGGGCGTCCGGCGCTTGGTTTTCCTGGTCGTCGCCGGCATGGGCTTCATCGCGGGCTTTGTCGTGTTCGGCGTTACCGGCAACCCTCGATCATTCGCCATCACGGTCCCGAGTCTCTTCTTCGTTGCCGCGTGGCTGATCGGCGATTACCTTCGGACGCGGCGCGCCTACGTCGCCCAGCTGGAGGAGCGGGCCGCCCGCCTCGAGCGTGAGCGCGACCAGGACCGCCGGCTCGCGGCCGACGAGGAGCGGACCCGGATTGCCCGCGAGCTGCATGACGTGGTCGCTCACGATGTCAGCGTGATCGCGATCCAGGCCGGTGCGGCACGCGCCGTACAGGCGACCCGGCCCGAGGCGGCGGCGCAGGCCCTCGGCCTGATCGAGACAACCGCACGCGAGACCCTCATCGAGTTGAATCGGCTTCTCGGCGTGTTGCGCGCAAACAATGGGGCCACGGCCGATCGCCGTCCCCAGCCAGGCATCAGCCAGCTGCCCGGTTTAGTCGAGGAACTGCGGGCCGCCGGGCTCGAGGTTGATGCCAGGGTCGAGGGCGAAGCGCGGCCGCTCTCGCCAGCAGTCGACCTGTCCGCCTACCGGATCCTGCAGGAGGCGACGACCAACGTCCTCAAACACGCCCGCGCCCGGCGGGTCGACATCAGGGTGCGCTACGCGGAGACGATGCTCGCCCTCGATGTCCGCGATGACGGCGCGGGCGACGGTCGCGACCCGACCGCCTCGTCGGGACACGGGCTGATCGGCATGCGCGAGCGCGTCGCCCTGTTCGGCGGCAAGTTGCATGCAGGGCGCAACCGTGCGGGAGGATTCTCGGTCCACGCCCGCCTGCCCTTAACTCCCATCACCCAGGACCTACCGGCCCCCTCCCCCCTAGCGGGGGAGGGTCGGGGTGGGGGGTGATAAGAGTCCTGATCGTCGATGACCAGGCGCTCGTCCGCGCCGGCTTTCGCATGATCCTCGAGGCACAGCCGGATCTTGAAGTGGTCGGCGAGGCCGGCGACGGATCAACAGCGATCGACGCCGCTCGCACGCTGCGTCCGGACGTCGTCCTGATGGACATCCGGATGCCGGGCGTCGATGGCATCGAGGCGACTCGCCGACTCACGGAAGCCGGCGTGCCCGGCAAGATCGTCATCCTGACGACCTATGACCTCGACGAATACGTCTTCGACGCGCTGGCCGCGGGTGCGAGCGGCTTCCTGCTCAAGCACGTCCCACCCGAGGAGTTGGTGCGTGGCGTGCGGGTGGCGGCCAGCGGAGAGGCCTTGCTCGCACCCTCGATCACGAAACGGCTGATCGAGGAATTTGCGAAACAGCGCGCCCCGGTCCGCGCCGGCGGAACCGAGCTGCACACACTCACGGACCGCGAGCAGGAAGTGATCCGCCTCCTGGCAAAAGGCCTGTCAAACCCGGAGATCGCTCGCGAGCTCAAGGTCGGCGAAGCCACCGTCAAGACGCATGTTGCTCACGTGCTCGACAAGCTCGGACTCCGTGACCGAGTTCAGGCGGTGATCTTCGCCTACGAGGTCGGGCTGATCAAGCCCGGCGCAAACTAGTCCCTCCACCGTACGACGGAGCACGCCTCCCTCTTAAAGCTGAGCCAAAAATCGCGCTCGCAGATGACGACATCGCGACCCAACGGCCGTACCGTCAATCCCATAGATCGTTTCTGAAGGAGATAGCCAATGGCAAGTGAAAACGTCATTACGACCAACAAGCTGACCAAGCGATACGGCCCAGCCATCACGGCCGTCGATACCCTCGACCTCGAGGTGCGGCGTGGCGAGGTCTTTGGATTCCTCGGCCCGAACGGAGCCGGGAAGACAACCACCCTGCGCATGTTGCTCGGCCTGATCCGGCCAACGTCCGGATCCGCCATCGTGGCCGAGCATCGACCGGGCGACCCTGAGGGTTTGCGACGGATCGGCTCACTCGTCGAGTCGCCGGCGTTCTGGCCCTATCTCTCCGGTCGCGAAAATCTCAAGATCGTCTCCGATTACGCCGGGGTTCCCCATGGCCGGGTCGACGCGGCGCTCGAGGAGGTCGACCTGGTGGACCGAGCCAGGGATCGCTTCGGCACCTACTCGATGGGGATGAAGCAGCGCCTGGCCGTCGCGGCCGCGCTGATCAAGGACCCGGAGCTCATGATTCTCGACGAGCCAACCAACGGCCTCGACCCGCAGGGCGTCGTCGAGATGCGCTCCCTGATCCGCCGGTTGGGCACGGGCAAACGGACCGTCCTGCTCTCGAGCCACCTGCTCAACGAGGTTCAGCAGATCAGCGACAGGGTCGCGATCATTCGCAAAGGAAAACTCGTCGCGCAGGGCACCGTCCACGAGTTGCGGGGCGAGTCGGCGATCGTGGTCCGCGTGACCCCGGTCGATGCGGCCCGGCGGCAGCTCGATCGCATGCTCGGCGCCGCCGCCGTGACGGCCGTTGATGGCACGCTGCGGCTCTCCGTCAATCCGGACAAAGCCGCCGATATCAACGAGGCACTGGTCGGCGCCGGCATCAAAGTCAGCGAGTTGCGCGCGGTCGAACGAACTCTGGAGGAAGTCTTCCTCACCCTCACAGGAGAAGCAGCATGATCAACAGCTTTAAGGCGGAATGGCGGAAATTGCGGCAACGACCGGCGGTCTGGGTGCTCGGCGGCATCATGCTCGCCGCGCTGATTCTCTTCGGCTATGCGTTCAACTGGATCCAGCTAGCGTTTCCCTCCAAGAACTTTCACCCCGAGGGCGGGCTGACCATCGCCCAGCTGAAGACCGCGCTCTACCCCATCAACTTCGTCAAGAACTCCCTGGAGGGCGTCGGCATCGTCGGCAGCATCCTGACCCTGATCCTCGGCGCGCTCGTTGTTGGTAGTGAGTTTGGCTGGGGGACCGTCAAGACCGTTTACACGCAGCGGCCCGGGCGCCTGCAGGCACTGGCCGGGCAGATGGGCGTCGTGAGCGTGATCGCCGCCATCTTCACCATCGCGTTCTATGCCGTGGCGGCG
>VBHO01000139.1:0-8456 GCA_005882045.1 Chloroflexota bacterium
ATCCAGGAAGTCATCGCCCGCGATGCGCCCGTGCTGGCGCTGATCAGCGAGGGTGACGAGACGCTCGCCGAGATCGAGGCCGACCGGATCGAGGTCCCGGCAGTGTCTGAGTTCCTGTCGCCCATCCCCAACGTGGTGGCGATGCAGCTGTTCGCCTATTTCGTGGCGACCGAGCGCGGCTGTAATGTCGACCAGCCTCGCAACCTTGCGAAGAGCGTCACCGTAGAGTAAGCAGCGTGACCCCTCGGGTCGGCGTGGATGTGGCGGCGATTCCGCGCATCGTGGAGGCCCAGAAGCGTTTCGGCGATCGGTTCCTCCAGAAATTTCTTACCGCGCGGGAGATCGACTACTGCGGCGGAAGCGCCGAGCGCTGGGCCGGGCGCTGGGCGGCCAAGGAGGCGATCGGCAAGGCGATGCCGACCGGCGTCCCACGCCCGCGCATGCGTGATGTCGAGATCCTGCCGTCAGAAGATGGCCGCCCGCACGTGCGCGTCGCGCCGGCCACCGCGCTGGCCGGGCGCGACATCGACGTCAGCATCGCCCATGACGGCCACTTCGCGGTCGCCGTCGCCGTGATCCCAGAAGGCCTCTCCCCCGAACGTCTCAAACGCTCGCATGGCACTGAAGCGCCGCTCGCGTGGGCCGACGGGCCCGCGCTTACGGGGGAGGGTCAGGGTGGGGGCTCCGAGCTACCAGATGGCTTCAAGCTCCCGGCGCGGCCGCGTGATGGCCACAAGGGGACGTTTGGCACCGTCGTCGTGCTCGCGGGCTCGCAAGGTTACACCGGTGCCGCGTATCTGACCAGCATGGGCGCGGCACGATCGGGCGCCGGCATCGTGCGCCTGATGGTGGCCCAATCGATTTATCCGATCCTGGCCGAAAAATGCAGCGAGGTGATTGTCGGTCCGGTCCCCGAGATTTCGCCTGGCGTCGTCGGTCACGCAGCGCTGAGCGCCGTCCAGCGCGGCTTTAGCGGCGCCGCCTCTGGGATCGTAGGACCGGGCATCGGGCGTGACACGTCGACGCGTCGTTTGATCGAGAATCTAATCGCGAGAGTGACGGTTCCCCTCGTCCTCGATGCCGACGCCCTCAACTTGCTCTCCGAACACCGCAGCATCCTGCCCAAGCTGTCGCCGGACATCGTGCTGACGCCGCATCCCGCGGAATTCGGGCGGCTGGCCAACCTGGAAACCAGCGCGGTTCAGAAGGACCGTCGCGGTATCGCCTCGCGCTTCGCCAAGACCTGGAACAAAGTAGTCGTCCTCAAGGGTGCCGGCACGGTCATAGCCGCGCCGGACGGCCGCATCACCCTGAACCCGATCGCGACCCCGGCGCTGGCCTCGGGAGGAACCGGCGACGTCCTTGCCGGCCTGATCGGAGGCTTGATGGCGCAGAAACTGCCGCCCTTCGAGGCGGCGGTCACCGGCGTGCACATTCACAGCCTCGCCGGCACCGACCTCGAGGCGTCGATTGGGCAGGCGGGCGTGCTCGCCTCCGACCTGCTGCCGCAGATTCCGCGCGTGATGGAGCGCTTAAGACAGGCTCTCGCCCCGGGATCTGCTTGATGTTTCGTCGGCCCATTTCCGCCGAATGCCTTTTCGAGGTCACTTCAACTCGCCTCAAACGCTCGCATCGCACGAATCGCGCGGCTCGCGTGGGCCGGCGGGCCCGGGCCTCGGCGGCCTGGGCCGCGAACCATCGGCGCCGACCCGAGGCGAGAGCCTGTTGACGGAGCAAGGCGCGACGAAATGGGCCGACGTCGATCCATCGGCCATCGCTCACAACACCGCCCTCGTCAAACAGCTCGTCGGTGCGAAGACGGCGGTGATGGCCGTCGTCAAGGCCAATGGCTACGGGCACGGCGCCGTGCCCGCGGCGCGAGCCGCGGTCGAGGGTGGTGCGTCCTGGCTGGCGGTGTCGTCGATTCCCGAAGGTCTCGAGTTGCGCAAGGCCGGCATCCGCGAGCCCATTCTGAATCTCGGATACACCCCGCCGAACGCGCTCTCCGCGGCGGTCGCGGCGAAGCTGGCGCTCACTCTCTACGACCGCCCCGGCCTTGCATTGCTGAAGACGGCGGCCACTGAGATCCCCGTCCACGTCAAGGTCGATAGCGGCATGCACCGTCTCGGCGCCGCTCCGGAGGAGGCGATTCGGCTGGCGACGGAGGTCCACGCCGACCCCCACCTGCGCCTGGAGGGGTTCTGGACGCATTTCGCCGACGCCGATCGCGACCTCGTCTTCACAGCGCAGCAACTTCGAGTCTTTCTCGATGCTCGCGCGGCGCTGATTCGCGCCGGTGTCACCGGTTTCATCACCCATGCGGCCAACTCGCCAGCGACCCTTCGCCTCCCCGAGGCGCGGCTCGACCTCGTTCGCGTCGGGTTGATTCTCTATGGCGTTCGGCCCGCACGGGACTGGCATGACCTGCCCACGCTTCGGCCGGCCCTGACCTGGCAGACGATCGTTACGAATGTTGTCTCCATTCCCGCTGGGCAGAGCGTCGGATACGGTCGCCGGTTTACAGCAGAGCAACCGGCGCGGGTGGCGACAATCGCGGCTGGCTACGCCGATGGCCTGCACTGGCAGAGCGCCGAACGTGGCTGCGTGATCGTCCGTGGCACGCGGGTCCCGTTCGCTGGATCGATCAGCATGGACCAGGCCGCGCTCGATGTCGCCGCCGTGCCCAACATTCAGGTTGGGGATGTCGTCACCTTGATCGGGCGCGACGGAGATGCCGTACTGACGGCCGACGATCTGGCCGAGGCGGCGGGCACCATCTCCTACGAGGTGCTGTGCGCGATCTCGAACCGGGTCCCGCGCCGATACAACATATAATTAGTAGCGCCCTAGGGGAGCGGAATGCTGAGAAAGTCGGGTCCGCCGGCTGACCCTAGAACCTGATCAGGTGATACCTGCGGAGGAAACGGGCTCGAGCATTCCGCGACTGTTGGGCAGCACTTATGGGAGCCGCCGAGCAACGTCATGAGCGTCTCGCTCGCATGCGCCTCTACCTGATCACCGGCGATCAGGGGGACGAGGTCGAGACCGCGCGCATCGTAGAAGCTGCGCTCGAGGGTGGCGCGAGCGTCATCCAGCTTCGCAAGAAGACCATGCCCAAGGGCGAGCAATATGCCATCGCGCTCGCGCTGCGGCGGCTGACGTTGCTGCACGACGCGCTCTTGATCATCAACGACCACGCGGACATCGCGATCGCCGCCGACGCCGACGGCGTCCACCTGGGCCAGGATGACCTGCCGCCTTCTGTCGTCCGGCTGATCGGACGGTCGACCCACAGACTCGAGCAGGCACGCGCTGCCATCGATGAGGAGGCTGACTACATCGCGGTGGGACCGGTGTTTCCCACCCCGACCAAGGCGGGCCGGCCCGCGGTCGGCACCGACCTCGTCTCGGAGGTCGCGGCCATTGCGGATCGCCCATTCGTGGCGGTGGGCGGGATCGACCACGATAATGCGCCAGCCGTCGTCGAGGCCGGCGCACGCGCGCTCGCGGTGGTGCGCGCCGTCTACGACGCCGTGGATCCGGCCGAGGCTGCCCGCCGGCTGCACGAGCTGATCGTCACCAGGCTCGAGGTGTCTCGCCGATGAGCGACGTCACGGTCACCCTCAACGGCAAGCCGCGCCAGGTCGAGGACGGGGTCAGCCTGCTCGAGCTGCTCAAGGCGTTGGATGTGGCGCCCTCTCGGGTCGTGATCGAGCACAACCGCGAGATCCGGCGGAAAGATGACTTCGCGAAGACCGTGGTGCACGACGGGGACGAGCTGGAGCTCGTTTACTTCGTCGGTGGCGGCTCGACCGCGGACGACGCCTTTGTCGTCGGCGGGCGGACGCTGCGGTCGCGCCTGATCCACGGCACCGGAAAATACCCTTCGAACGAGGTCCTGGCGCGCTGCCTCGAGGCGGCCCAACCCGACATGATCACGGTTGCGATCCGGCGCCTGAACCTCGACGGGGGCCGTTCCGAGCTGGAAGGCATCGACCTGCGCCGCCACACGCTGCTGCCCAACACCGCGGGCGCGACCAGCGCCGACGCGGCGATTCGCCTGGCGCGGATGGCCCGGGCGGCCGGGATGTCCGACTTCATCAAAGTCGAAGTCGTGGGCGACGAGGATACGTTGCTGCCCGATCCGCAGGGCACGCTTGAGGCCACCCGCCAGCTGGTCAAAGAAGGCTTCATCGTGATGGCCTACACCAGCGATGACGTGGTGCAAGCGATCCGGCTCTATGAAGCCGGCGCGGCCGCGGTCATGCCGGGCGCCGCGCCCATCGGCACGACCCTCGGGCTGCAGAACGTCATGAACCTGCAGCTCATCATCAGCAAGGTCAACGTCCCGGTCATCGTCGACGCCGGCCTCGGCGTGCCCTCGGAAGCGGCGCGATGCCTCGAGCTTGGCGCCGCCGCCGTCCTCGTCAACACGGCGATCGCGCGAGCTCAAGATCCGCCGGAGATGGCGCGGGCCTTTGCCGAGGCGGTCGTCGCCGGGCGCCGCGCCTTCCTGGCCGGTCGGGCGAACATCGGCCTCAAGGCCGTCGCCAGCAGTCCGGTCGAGGGCATTCCGGTTTAGCACATCGCTAGTGCGCCGGCCGCGGACGCTCGCCGAGCTCGGCGAACGCGGGATCCTGCGCTCGATCAGTCGCTACCTGGATGCGCCGTCAGCGGGCCTGCTGGTCGCGGCGCCCGGCGATGACGCCGCCGTCTGGCGGGGCGATTCGATCGTGGTGGCGACCACCGACACGATGGTGGAGGAGATCGATTTTCGACTCGAATGGCCCGGTTTTGATTTCAGGAAACTTGGCCGGCGGCTGATGGCGATCAACCTCAGCGACCTGGCGGCGATGGGCGCCGAGCCGCGGCACGCCCTCGTCTCGCTCTCGCTGCGCGGGACGCTTCCCGTGGCCGACGTGGGTCGCCTCTACCGCGGCATCGCCGAGCAAGCCCATCGATACCGCTGCACGGTGGCCGGCGGGGACTTGAGCGGCACGCTCGGGCCGCTGACCCTGACCGCGACCCTGGTCGGCCGGCTCGGCTCGGCCCGCGCCATGCTCCGGCGGGCGGGCGCCCGGCCAGGGTGGGTGATCGCGGTTACCGGCCGGCTGGGAGCGGCGGCCGCCGGATTGCGTCTGCTTGAGTCCGGCGCCCGGCCCGCGTCTCGCGATGAGCAGGCATGGGTGGCGGCGCAGCTCGACCCGACGCCGCGGATCGCCGCTGGTCGCGCCCTCGTCGAATCGGGGATCCGGGTTGGCGGTGACATCAGTGATGGCCTCTCCCGTGAGGTCGAGCGGTTGGTCGAGGGCACGCGATTGGGCGCGATCATCGACGTCGAACGCCTGCCCCTGGCGCGCGGCCTGCACTCGAAGCAATGGCTGCTCGCGGTGACCGACTCCGAGGACTTCGAGCTGATCTGCGCGGCGCCCCGTGCGCGCATGCGGATCGCACAGCGCGCCCTGGAGCGGATCAAGGTTCCACTCACCGTCGTGGGGACGATCGACGAACGATCAGGGATTCGCTTTCGCAACGGCCCCCGGATGGAGCGCCTGAACAAGGCCGGCTATGAGCACTTCCGTTAAGACCGAATCCGTCGAGGAAACCAGGGCGCTCGGGCGCCGGCTCGGCGCGGCACTCGAAGCGGGAGACGTCATCGGCCTGGAGGGCGACCTCGGGACGGGAAAGACGGAACTGGTCAAAGGCATCGCCGAGGCTCTGGGCGTCACGGTCGGCGTGCATAGCCCTACGTTCGTTTTGCATCACCAGTACCAGGGACGGCTGCCCGTCGAGCATTACGATCTTTATCGACTCGAAGGGATGGCCTGGGTCGACACCGGTCTCGATGAGCCGGCCCCCGATGCGGTCACCCTGATCGAATGGCCGGAGCGTGCCGGCGTGCTGGAGCATTGGGCGACCATCCTGATCCATCTCGCCGGTGGGCGCGACAACCGGCGGCGACTGACCCTGATGCGCGGACCCGATCGCGTTCGCGCGGTGTTTGAACGTGCGCCTGGCGATTGACACCTCGGGCGTCGACCAGGCGATGGTCGTCCTGGACGGACGGCGGGTGCTGGCGGCGGAGGATTGGGTCCGGCGCCGGGACGACCAGCCGGTGCTGGCGCGGCTCGAGGCGCTCGTCCGGCGCGCCGGTGGCGGACCGGATGACCTCGAGGCGGTAGCGGCCGCGCGTGGTCCGGGCTCCTTCACGGGCTTGCGCGTCGGCCTCTCGCTGGCGGCCGGGCTGGCCTACGCGCGGCATATTCCGCTCCATCTGGTTGACAGCCTGCCGATCCTGGCCCGCCGGGCGAACGGCGACCCCGCCACAGTCGCCCTGCGCGACGCCGGCCGGGCCGAGGTGTTCGCCTGGCGCGAGGGCGAGCCGGTGCGGCGGATGCCGGCGGCTGAGCTCGCTGGTTGGCTCCCCAACTCGGCCCGGGTCATCGCCGAGCCGGCCGGAATGCTAGCGACGTGGTCGCCTGCCCAGGCCCACCTGGAGATCCCGGAGGCCGAGCGACGGCGCTTGAGCGCCGCGCTGGCCGATTCCGCCAATTGGACCTTCGATTCGCAAAAACCACTGCGATATGATGAAGTCCAGGCGCTCTACGTCCAGCCCGCGGCCGCGGAGGAGCGCGCCAGGAAGGCCACATGATGCAGCTGAAGTCCCGAGTGCTCGTCGACGCCATGCGCGAGGATGACATCCCGCAAGTGCAGGCGATCGAGCGTGAGATTTTCCCGACGCCCTGGCCGCGCAATGCCTATTACCGTGAGCTCCATCACAACCGGTCCGCGTATTACCTCGTGCTCAGGCGCGACGAAGACATCGTCGGGTACGCCGGGCTGTGGAAGATGAGCGACGAAGCCCACATCACGACTGTCGGCGTGCGCGCCAACCAGCAGGGCAAGGGCTACGGCCATGCCCTGATGGCCGCGCTGATCCAGCGCGCCTATCAACTGGGCTCGCGCTGGCTGACCCTCGAGGTGCGGCCGTCCAACGAGGTTGCGGTCCGCCTCTACGAGAAGTTCGGCTTCAAGGTCATCGGCCGGCGTCGCGGCTACTACACCGATAACAACGAGGACGCCATCGTGATGTGGTCGGATTCGATCCAGTCGCCGACCTTCAAGAAGCGCTTCAAGGACATCATGCAAACCCTCGAAATCGAAGGGCTCGACAGCAGCACGCCGGAGTAGTCACCAACACTCGGCGCGTCCTGGCGATCGAGACCTCCTGTGATGAAACCGCCGCGGCGGTGGTTACCGATGGCCCGCGCCTGCTCTCCAACGTGATCCGCTCGCAGGATGCGCTGCACGCACCCTACGGCGGGGTGGTTCCCGAGCTGGCCGCCCGCGCCCATCTGCAAACGCTGGTCCCGGTGATCGAGCGCGCGCTCGAGGACGCCGGCACGCGCTGGGAGCAGATCGACGCCGTGGGGGTAACGCGCGGGCCGGGGCTGATCGGGTGCCTGCTGGTCGGCGTCAACCTGGCGCAGGCGATCGCGTATGCGCGAAGTCTCCCGGTCATCGGCGTCAGCCACCTGGCCGCCCACGTCTACGCGGGGCTGCTCGAGGACGAGCAGCTTCGTCCGCCTGTGCTGGGGCTGGTTGTCTCCGGCGGCCACAGCGACCTTATCCGATGGCAGCCGGACGGCGAGATCGCGGTGATCGGCCGGACGCGCGACGATGCCGCGGGGGAGGCGTTCGACAAAGGCGCGCGGATCCTGGGCCTGCCCTTCCCTGGGGGTCCGGCGATCGACAAGTTGGCGGCCAGCGGCGACCCGCGCGCGGTGGCCTTCCCGCGGCCTCGGGCGCCGGGGTTGGACTTCAGCTTCAGCGGTGTCAAGACGGCTCTGCTCTATGAGGTCCGCAAGCGCAAAACGCTCAGCGAGCAGGAGCGCGCCGATCTGGCGGCGAGCTATCAGGAAGCGATCGTCGACGCCCTCCTCCAGCGAGTTGAGGCAGCCCAAGCGATAGACCGCGCCCCGACGATCGTGCTCGGCGGTGGAGTCGCACGGAACCGCCGGCTCCGCGAGGCGGCCCAGGCTCGGCTAGGCCATCTTGCCCGCCTGATCATCCCGGCGCCGGAGCTGTGCACCGACAACGCCGCCATGATCGGTGTTGCCGCGCTCATCGAATGGGACCGGCGAGGCCCGGATCCAGCGCCCTTCGACGCGGACCCGAGCCTCGGCTTCAGCTAGTTGCTAGAGTGCCGCCTGGACCGCCTGTGCCAGGACGTTTGCACCGAATGCCGACGGATGGATATTGCAAGTGCCGTCCGCCAGCTTGATCAGTAAGCCCGCTGCGCAACTGTCGCCGCCAGCCGCCGAAAGCGCGATCGCCCCGAAGGCAGCGAATCCGTCCCCGACCCGACCTCCGAAGCCCTGCGTAACACCTGCCACCACGGCGTTGAGGGATGAAATGACAAAGACCTGGACCGGGTCTTTGCAATTGAGCGCGTA
>VBHO01000139.1:8478-33942 GCA_005882045.1 Chloroflexota bacterium
ATCCTCCCCTGGTAGCCGGTGGCGCGGATCGCCTGATAGATCGTCGTCAGGTTTGCCTGGACGCTAGTGAAGAGCGCGGGGAGGCCGCCGACGATGCACGCCGGAGCATTGAGGCAGGCCTTCTGCAGCAGGAAGAGATCGTTGGCACCGATCGTCATCGTCACGAGCGATGTGTGCCGATGCGCCCGTAGGAACGCCAGAGCGTAGGCGAGCTGCGATCCCTTGTAGTTGACATGCAGGTCGCCGACCGAACGGAAAGCCTGGCAGCCATTGTCCGCAGCCGTGGTCGAGATCAAGCTGCCGCTCGTTTCACCAGGACATGCCGCGTTGCGGACGCCTACGTCCCGCACGACCGCGAGGTCTTCTGGATAGCCCACGAACCCATCGGCATCACTAAAGGAGACGAACGGGCTGAAACCGAAGGGCACCGAATCGCCAAGCGCAAGGTAGGTGGGTGACTCCGCTGCCAGGGCGGGGGTCGCCATAAGGGCGACGGCGGCGGCCGCGGCGAGCGCCAGAACGCGAAAACCCCTCTTCATCGAATTCCTCCCAAGTCCCGAAAGATCTTTACCGGAGCCTAGCGCGTTCGCCGCGCCCTGACAAGACCCCGGAGCGGACCTGCTCGCCGACCTTCTCCCCAGGTTGAAACTGACCTTCACATCAGCTATCATTAGCACTCGGGCTAATTGAGTGCTAAACCGTATTGTCACCACTAAGGAGGGTTCCATGAAGCTACGTCCACTGGGCGACCGCGTTGTGATCAAGCCCGTCGAGCGTGAGGAGAAGACCAAGAGCGGCATCGTGCTGCCCGACACCGCCAAGGAGAAGCCACAGGAAGGCATGGTCGAGGCCGTCGGCAACGGCCGGTTCATCGAGACCACCGGCAAGCGGGAGCCGCTTGACGTCAAGGTCGGCGACCGTGTCGTCTACGCGAAGTACTCCGGGAGTGAGATCAAGCTCGACGAGATCGAGTACCTGATCCTGTCTGAGAAGGACATCCTGGCCGTCGTCGCCAACGGCAAGAGCTAACCACAGCCAACCAAAAACGAGCCAGCCTTCGGGCTGGCTTTTTCTTTACTTGGCGGGCTTTGGCCGCGGGATCATGGGCAGCCCCAGCATCGCCTCGGTCATCTCGGCGTATTGTTCCTGGCTCCGCCAGTCATAGTGCGGATTGCGCCAGCGGACATACCCGCGGTAGTCGACCAGGAACAGCGAGCGGTGCGCCACGCCCCGCTCCTCGTTCAGGACGCCGTATTTGCGCGTCACCGCCTTGTCCCAGTCGGCGAGCAGCGGATAAGGAAGATCGCCGAGACTCTTGGCATACGCCTTGTGCGCCCAGATATGGTCGACGCTGATCGCGAGCACCTGCGTCTCACCTTTGACGAACTGCTCGTGATCACCTCGCAAGGAGGTGAGCTCGTTGGTTCAACCGGGGCTGAAGTCGAAGACATAGAAGGCGAGCAGCACGTGCTTGCTGCCGCGGAAGGACGCGAGACTGACCGGGTCGCCGTCAGGGGTCCCGGGAAGCGTAAAGTCCGGCGCCTGATCACCCACGCCGGGCATCGACGGCATGGCGCTGGACATCGCCCTATTGTAGTGCCGTGATTTTCCGCGACCGGCTCGACGCCGGTGAACGCCTGGCGGCAGCGCTCCAGCGTTACCGTGACGCGCCGGGCACGGTTGTCCTGGGCATCCCGCGCGGCGGTGTGGTCGTGGCGCGGGCGATCGCGGTCGCGCTGCATCTGCCGCTCGGCATCTGTCCGGTGCGCAAGCTCGGCGCCCCGGAGAACCCGGAGCTGGCGATCGGCGGGGTCGATGATCAGGGCGTCGTCGTCCTTGATCACAAATTGAGCCGGCACCTGGGACTCGCGGACGACGATCTGCTGGACGCCGCCACGCGGCAACGCGAGGAGTTACAGCAATGGTTGGCCGCGCTGGGTTCGAATGTCGTGCCACCGTTGGAGGGGCGGACCGTCATCCTGACCGACGACGGCGTCGCGACCGGGTACACCGCCCAGGCGGGTCTCGAGTCGGTGCGCCGGCGCGGGGCACAGCGGGTGGTGCTGGCGGTGCCGGTTGCGCCGCCGGATACGGCGGCGGGGCTGGCCTCGCAGGTCGATGAGTTGGTCTGCCTCGTGACCCCCGAGCCGTTCTACGCCGTCGGCAACTTCTTCGAGGAGTGGCCACAGGTCACCGACGACGAGGTGCAAGCGCTGTTGCTGACCGGTAACACGTTGTAGCGGAGGTTTTACACGGGCAAGGACCGCCTCCCACCGCCGGTTACAGCGGTGTGAAGCTCTTCGCCAAGGGCAAGGTGGAGAAGGGCGCCCAGCAGTCCGCTGCGCCCGCGTTCAGCCCCATCGATCGCGCCGGCATGCTTGGCATCCTCGACCAGGTGGTCAATGGTTCCCAGACGGGTGTGCTCGAGTTGCGCGAACCGCGTGGGAACTGGGTGTATGCCTTCCAGGCCGGCGCCCTGATCCACGCCAGCGGCGGCCGGGTCCGGGGCGCGCGGCAGGCCTTCGATCTGCTCTGGGAATTCCAGAGCGGCGAGTGCCTGTTCAGGCCGGGAGCGGATCCCAACCTGGCGGGCAACCTCTATATCGACAAGGGTCGCCTGACCGACCTGCTGCAGCGCAGCCAGGCCGCGTTGCAGGGGCCCTCGGCGCCGTATATCCCACCCGGTCAACAGCGCCCCATCGCACCAGCCACCTGGCAGCCACCGGCGGCCCCTCCCGCGTGGGGAGCGGGCGGCTACCCGCAGCAGCCGGGCTATCCGCAGCCGCAGCCGGGGTATCCAGCGCAACCGCCGCAACCGCCGCAGCAAGGCTATCCCCAGCCCCAGCCGCAGGGCTACCCCCAGCCGCAGCCGCCGGGCTTCCCCCCACAGCCGCCCCAGGGCTACCCTCAGCCCCAGCAGGCGGGGTATCCTCAGCAGCCACCCCCGGGTTACCCGCCAGCCGCCTATCCGGGTGCGCCGTATCCCGGCGCGCAGCCCCCCTATCCGGGGTACCCGCAGGCGCCAGCGCAGGCCATGCCACCGCAGCCGATGGCGGCTCAGCCTCCCCCGGCGCCGCCCGCGCCAGCCCGGCACGTGACCCCCCCGAGCTTTTCCGTGCCGCCGATGGCCATCCCCAAGAAACGGCAGGCACCCATGCCCGCGTACCAGCCGCCGGCGGCCGCTCCCATGCCGCCCGCGGTCGAGCCTGCGGCGCCCAAGGACGACCTGGCCGCGCTGCGCGCCAGCCTGGTGGCGCAGGCACCGCCCGTGGCACAGGCCCCGAGTGCACCGGCCTGGGGCGTCCGTGGCGGCGACCCCGTCGCCCCGCAGGTGGTTCCCGGTCAGAAGGGGGGCGCCAAAGGGAAGGACAAGGGCAAGGGCAAAGACAAAGGCGCAAAGGTCGCCGTGGTCCAGGGGAAGGCCGCGCCGAAGTCCGACTCCAAGCTCATGGTCGCCATCAAGATCCAGCTGATCAAGTTCCTCCTCTGGGCGTGCGAGCGCCGTTACTCGCCGGACGACCACTGGACATTGAAAGACGCCTTCGAGATCTCGACGATGGAGTTGCGCGATCAGTTCTTCAGCGCCTTCTCCGAGTCGTTGAAGTCAACCAAGAAGACCCAGCAGGACAATTTCGACGACACCGACGACATGGCCGCCGGCCGCATGCGCGGCCGTGGCCGCCGACACTAACCAAAGCGCGGCGGCCCGAAGCCGCTGCCCGTGCGTTTTGGTTTTTGATCTAACCGGTGCCGGGTAGACTTGCCCTTGATTTGGCAAGCTCCCCCACCGCCGCCGAGCGCGGCGTCGATCTCCTCGCCGGACTGAATCCACCGCAACGCGCCGCCGTGACCGCAGACGACGGTCCATTACTGATTTTCGCCGGGGCGGGCAGCGGCAAGACGCGCGTGCTGACCCATCGCATCGCCTGGCTGATCCAGCAAGGCCGCGCGGAGCCGGGCGAGATTCTGGCGGTGACCTTCACCAACAAGGCGGCCCGCGAGATGCGCGGTCGCGTCGAGAGCCTCGTCAACCTGAGCGCGGGCGCGATCTGGATGGGGACGTTCCATGCGATTGGCGTGCGCATCCTGCGCCGCGACGGGAGCGCCGACGGCATCGACCGGCACTTCATCATCTACGACGAGGCGGATCGGCTCGCCGTCATCAAGCGGGTCATGACTGAGCTGCGGCTCGATGAGAAGCGCTACCCACCGAGCGGCATGGTGGCGCTGATCTCGCGTGCCAAGGACGAGGTGATCAGCGCCGAGGACCAGTTGAAGGCGGCGGGCACGCACAACGAGGAGCTGGCGGCGCAGATCCGGCTGCGGTACGACGCGTTCCTGCAGCAGAACAACGCCTTGGACTTCGACGATCTGCTGATGCGCACCGTCTGGCTCTTCGATCGCCACCCCGAGGTGCTCGAGAAATATCAGAAGCGGTTCAAATACATCATGGTCGACGAGTACCAGGACACCAACCGTGCCCAGTACCTGATGGTGCGGCATCTTGCGAGCAAGCATCGGAACCTCGCCGTCGTGGGGGACGACGATCAGAGCATCTACATGTTCCGCGGCGCTGACGTGCGGAATATCCTGTCGTTCGAACACGACTACCCGGACGCGAAGATCGTCAAGCTCGAGCAGAACTACCGCTCGACACAGATGATTCTCGACGCGGCCTACCACGTCATCAAGGCCAACCCAAACCGTGCAGAGAAGCGATTGTGGACCGATCGCCCGGGCGGCCCAAAGGTGGTCGTCGCGCAGACCTACGACGAACAGGAGGAGGCGCAGGCCGTCGCCCGAGAGGCACTGCGACTGGTCGCCGAGGGCGACAACCGGCTGGGCGACATCGCCGTCCTCTATCGCACCAATGCCCAATCTCGGGCGCTGGAAGAGGTCCTCCTTCGGCGGGGCGTACCCTACCGGCTGATCGGGGGCCTCCGCTTCTACGAGCGCCGCGAAGTCAAGGATGTGCTCGCCTACCTGCGGCTGATCGCCAACCCGCAGGAGACCCTCAGTTTTTCGCGCATCATCAATGTCCCCCGGCGCAAGCTCGGTGAAAAATCACTCGCCCAGCTCGGCTACTGGGCGGATGCCCACGGCATGTCGGCCTGGGATTCGTTGACCCGCCTCGACGAGATGGACGACCTGACCCCATCGGCGAAGGGCGCGCTGGGTGAATTTCGCGACCTGATCGTCGAGGTGCGGGCCGCCAGCCAGGAGCGCCGGCTGGTCGAGGTCATCGATCTCTTGCTGATGCGCAGCGCCTACGAGCGCTACGTCAAAGACGTCGGGTCGGACGGGGACGAGCGCTGGGCCAACGTCCTCGAGCTGCGCGGCCTGGCGTCCGAGTACGACGGCTTGCCGCCCGGCGAAGGCCTGCAAGCGTTCCTGGAAGACGTCGCGCTGATGAGCGATGTCGACACCATGGACGACCGCACCCAGGGCATGACGCTGATCACGTTGCACATGGTCAAGGGGCTCGAGTTTCCCGTGGTCTTCATGCTCGGCATGGAAGAGGGCCTGTTTCCGCACAGCCGGAGTCTCGATTCACCGGCCGGCCTCGAAGAGGAACGCCGCCTCGCCTACGTCGGCATGACGCGCGCCAAGGACCGGCTCTACCTGTTTCATGCCTTCCGCCGGCACCTCTGGGGGAGCGCCAACCTGAACCTGCCTTCGCGCTTCCTGGCCGACATTCCGCGCGAGCTGCTCGATGGCTCGGCGGGCATCCCCTCAGGGATCCCGGAACCCGGCATGGCGCCGGCCCGCGTCATCGAGGCGGCCCGCCCGGCGGCGGCGGTCGAGCTGGTCCAGCGGTACAAGCCTGGGGACCAGGTCGAGCATCGATCCTGGGGCCGGGGCGCGGTGCTCAAGAGCACGATGACCCGCACCGACGAGGAGGTCATCGTCAAGTTCGATAAGGTCGGGATGAAGATTCTCGCCGTCAGCCTGGCGCCCATCGTCAAGGTGTGAGCAAGATCGACGACGCGCGAGCGCGCGTTATCGAGTTGCGAGGACTGATCGACAAGGCAAATCGCCAGTACTACGTCCTCGACCAGCCGGAAATCACCGACGCTGAGTACGACGCGCTCTTCCGCGAGCTGGTCGAGCTCGAGACCGAGCATCCCGAGCTGGTCACGCCCGACTCGCCCACGCAGCGGGTCGGTGGCCCGCCATCGGACGCTTTTGCCAAGGTCACGCACCGCACGCCGATGCTCAGTCTCGGGAATGCGTTCGAGCGAGATGAGGTTCGGGAGTTCGACAAGCGCGTGCATCGCGGGCTGGGCAACGTCGCGGTCGAGTACGTGACCGAGCTCAAGATCGACGGGCTGGCGATGAGCCTGCTGTACGAGCAGGGCCGCTACAAGATCGGCGCCACCCGCGGCGACGGCTACGTCGGTGAAGACGTCACGCCGAACGTGAAGACTATCCCGAGCGTCCCGCTGTCGGTGACGATCCCGAAAGAGTTCCCGCCAACGTTCGAGGTGCGGGGCGAGGTCTACATGCCGAAGCGCAGCTTCCTGCGCCTGAACGCCGAGCTGGCGGCCGAAGGCAAACCGCCCTTCGCGAACCCACGCAACGCCGCGGCCGGCGCCGTGCGACAGCTTGACCCGCGGATCACGGCGCGGCGCCGCCTCGATACCTTCATCTACGCGCTCGATCCGCCCGGGACTGCGAAAAGCCAGGAACAGATCCTCGAGCGACTCGCCGAGATGGGCTTTCACGTCAACGACAACCGTCGCACCCACCCCGACATCGAGGCCGTCATCGCCTTCCTCGACGAGTGGCAGGAAAAACGTCATGGCCTCGACTACGAAATCGACGGCATCGTCATCAAGGTCAATGACCTGGGTCAGCAGGCGGAGCTGGGGTTCGTCTCCCGGAGTCCGCGCTGGGCACTGGCGTTCAAGTTCCCGCCCGAGCAGGCGGAGACTGTGGTCGAAGACATCAAGATCTACGTGGGGCGCACCGGTGCGGCCACTCCGGTCGTGTGGCTGCGGCCGACCCAGATCGCCGGTGTCACGGTGAGCCGAGCGACGCTCCACAACGCGGACGAGGTCGCCCGCAAGGACGTGCGGCCGCACGACCACGTCATCATCCAGCGCGCCGGCGATGTGATCCCCGAGGTCGTCCGCGTCTTGAAAGAGAAACGACCCGCATCAAGCCGGCCGTGGCACATGCCAAAGAAATGCCCGGAGTGCGGCACCGACCTGGTGCGGGAGCCGGGCGAAGCCGCAACTCGCTGCATCAATCCAACCTGCCCGGCCCAGGTGCTTGAGCATCTACGGCACTTCGTGGGGTCGCTTGACATCGAGGGCCTCGGCTATGCGACGCTCCAGCAACTGATCGACCGGAAGCTGGTCGAGGACCCGGCCGATCTCTATCACCTGACGAAGGAGCAACTGCTGTTGCTGGAGGGCTTTGCCGACAAGTCCGCCCAGAATTTGCTTGATCGCATCGAAGCCAGCAAGTCCACGACGTTTCTTCGGTTTCTCGCTGCCCTCGGCATCAACCATGTCGGCTGGACCATGGCCGGCCTGCTGGCCGACCACTTCGATGGCATCGATCGCCTCGAGGCTGCCGGCGTTGACGACCTCCGCGCGGTCGGCGGGGTCGGTCCGATCGTTGCGGAAGAAGTCCACGAATACTTTCAGCGGCCCGAGTCGCGCCGCCTCATCCAGCGGCTCCTGGATGCCGGGATCATCATCAAGCCACCGGAGCGGGTCGAGGGCCCGCTTTCTGGCAAGACGTTCGTCTTGACCGGCACGCTCAGTTCGCTGACCCGCGGCGCAGCGGAGGAGCGGATCAAATCGCTGGGTGGCACGGTCGGCTCGAGCGTAACGAAGAAGACGGACTACCTGGTTGTCGGCGCGGATCCAGGCTCGAAGCTGGAGAAGGCGCAGCGCCTCAAGGTCCCCGTACTCGACGAGGCGGCCTTCGTCGCCCTGCTTGGCGGCTGACCCCTCCCCCTCTGGGGGAGGGCAGTGTGGGGGCCACCTAGTCCGTTTTGCCGAACACGGTCGGTCGCAGATAACGCTGCGTGAACGCTATCAGAATTTGTAACGAATCGTGACAGCTCCTTAACTTCTCTTTCCGGGTGCGCGACGCATCATGCGATCGTGGCGTTTCCGAGCGTCCTCGCTGTGCCCACGGGTCGCGCCGTGGGGCGCCTCCGAATGATCGGCGCTCGTGGATTACTGGCCCTGCTGACGGCGGCCGCGCTGATGCTGGTTTCGGTGCTGGGTGCGCTCCTGCCAGACGCCACGCTGCCCCTGACCTGGTACGTCCCGGTGCTGGACAGCGCCATGGTGGTCACGCTGGCGGTGGTCCTGTCCCTCTCGTCCGCCGATGTCGTGCTCCGCCGGCATGGCCGGTCGCTCCCGCTCGTGTTCGCGAGCGTCGTCATCGGCCTCCTGTGGCTCCAGCACATGCTGACCTTCCCCGGAGTCCTTCCATTCCGGTTGCCTTTTGCCAGCAACCAGACCGACAGCTTCCTCTTCCACGCGGCCCACATCGGAACGCCAATCCTCTTGGCCTGGATCCTGCTGCATCGGCCTCGCCCGCTGGCGCGTCCCCGCCAGACGCTGCTCCGCACGTTGGCGCTGGCGGTGGGGATCAGCGTGGCGGCCGTCGCCGTCACCGGAGGGCTGGCGTTGGTGCTGCCCCCGATGATCCTCGGAACCCGCTTCACCGAATTCAACACCTTGCTTCAGGCCGTCCCATTCCTCGTCGTCGCCTTCGCCGCCGCAGTGTACCGGCAGGGGCGCTGCCCGGAGCGCCGCATCGAGGCGAGCGTCATCGCGGGGCTGGTGCTGGTCACGGTCGAGACCATGATGTTCATGTTCATGCGGGCGCGCTACGACGGGTTCTGGTACGTCGGGCACGCCCTGATGGTGTTGCCGTGCGTTGCGCTGCTGGTCGGGACGGTCGGCCTCTATGTGGCGGCGCGGCACGAGGCCGACGTCCAGCTGCGCGTCATGGAGCGGCTCAAGGAGTCTCAGCGGCATCTCCAGGTCATCATCGACACCTCACCGAGCGCCGTGATCACCGCCGATGAGAAAGGCATCATCACCGGCTGGAACCGCAAGGCTGAGGAGATCTTCGGCTGGTCGCATGACGAGGCCATTGGCCGGACGCTCGCCGGGACCATCATTCCGCGCCGTTACCGCGAGGCCCACCAGCGTGGGCTGAACCGGTTCATCGAAACGGGTGAGGGCAAGCTGCTCGCCGGGCCGGCCGAGCTGTCGGCGTTGCACCGGGACGGACGTGAGTTTCCCGCCGAGATTTCAGTCTCGCCGACCCGGCGCGCCGGGGCCCGCGTCGAGTTTGTCGCCTTCGTCAGCGACATCAGTGTCCGGCGCATGGCGGATCGCCTCCGCGCCGTGCAGTTCGCGGTCACCAGGCCGCTGGCCAACGCCGCCACCTGGTCGGAAGCCGTGCCCCAGGTACTGCAGGGCGTCTGCGAGACGCTCGGCTGGCCGGTCGGCGAGTTCTGGGCCGTTGACCAGGAGGCGAACGTCCTGCGGCTGGCGTCGGGCTGGTATCGGCCATCCCGGGATTTTGCCGCCTTCGAGGCGTCCGGCCGCGACGTCACCTTTGCCCGCGGCGTCGGCCTGCTGGGCCGGGTATGGGCGACCGGCCGTGCCCGGTCGATCGACGAGGTGGCCTCGGACCCGAATTCCCAGCGCGCCGTCGAGGCCGCCAGGAGCGGCCTGCACGCCCAGTTCGCCTTTGCCGTGACCAATGGCCGCAAGGTCATCGGCGTGATCGCCCTCTTCAGCAACGAGACGCGTTCCCTCGATCGCGCCACGCTGCGGGTGATGGCCGACATCGGCAGCCAGATCGGCAACTTCATCGAGCGGCGACGAGCCGAGGATGAACTGCGTCGGAGCGGCGACCGGATCCGGGCCATTCTCGACAACGTGGCCGACGGCATCATCACCCTCGACCAGCGGATGGTGGTCCGCTCCTACAATCCGGCGGCCGAGCGGCTCTTCGGTCACGCCGCGGACGAGGTGATCGGCAAGGAGTTCGTTCACCTGATCGCGGAACCCTACCGCTCCGAGGTGAAGCCGCAGCTGCGTTCGTATTTGCGCGCCCAGCAGGGTCTATTCGAGATGGGAAGTCACGAGACGTCGGGCCTGCGGAAAGATGGCACGACGTTCCCGATGGAGTTCAACGTTGGTTGGCTCGGGCCGCAGCGGCTGGTGATCGGAAGCCTGCGTGACGTGTCGGAGCGCAAGGCGGAGACCGAAGCCCTGCAATACCAGGCGCTGCATGATCCATTGACCGGACTGGCCAACCGAACCTTCCTCCAGGAGCGGCTCGAGGAAACGATCCGCGCAGGTGAGCGCGATATGAAACCGTGCGCGGTCCTGCTGATGGATCTCGATGGGTTCAAGAGCGTGAACGACAGCCTCGGCCACGAGGCAGGCGACCGTCTGTTGCTGCAGGTAGCTGAGCGCATGCGTCGCGTGCTGCGCAAGGCGGACACGGTCGCCCGCTACGGGGGCGACGAGTTTGCCGTGGTCCCCTGGGGCGCGACCGACGTGAGCCGCGCGGTGCTGATCGCGGAAAAAATCCTCAACGCCATGGACCAGCCGGTCATCATCGACGACCAGTCCATCTCGGTCAGCCTCAGCATCGGGATCGCGGCCTTCCCCCAGCATGCCGACGATGCGCAGACCCTGATCCGTCGAGCCGACGTCGCCATGTACACCGCCAAGCGGGCCCGAAGCGGCTTCAGCGTCTACTCGGTCGATCAGGAGGGCGGGGAGAACGGTGAGGGGGTGCCCCTGGTCGGGAAGCTCCGCTACGCGATCGACCAGTTCGAGCTGGTGCTCCACTACCAGCCGATCGTGGCGGCGGTCGACGGCAAGCCGTTGAAGGTCGAGGCGCTGGTCCGCTGGGGTCACCCGGTGCACGGGCTGTTGCCGCCGGACGACTTCATCCCATCGGCCGAACAGACGAACCTGATCAAGCCGTTGACGGCGTGGGTGCTCAACGAGGCGCTCGGCCAGGTCCATGCCTGGTCGAAGGCCGGGATTGACGTCGGGGTCTCGGTCAACCTGTCGGCGCGCAACCTGCTCGATGCCGAGTTGCCCGACGCGGTGGAGCAGCTGCTGCGCACCTGGCAGGTGTCGCCCGAGAAGCTCAGTCTCGAGATCACCGAGGGCACGATCATTGCGAGCGAAGCCGAAGACACGCTGCAGCGGCTGCACGCTACCGGGGTCAAGATCTCGGTCGACGACTTCGGCACCGGCTACTCGTCGCTCGCCTACCTCAAGCGGCTGCCGGTGCGCGAGATCAAGATCGACAAGTCCTTCGTCGTCGACATGGCGACCAACCGCGACGGGGCCGCCATCGTGCGCTCCACGATCGACCTCGGTCACAGTCTCGGGCTGACCGTCGTCGCCGAAGGCGTTGAGGACGAGCCGACGGCGGCCTTGCTGCGCGAATACGGCTGCGACTTCCTCCAGGGCTTTCACATCAGCCGTCCCGCCGCGGCGGGGCCGCTGGGCCCCTGGCTTCGGACGCGGGCGAGCCTCAACGGCGCGATGATCGCCTGAGTTCTCTTAATCTATAAGTCTTGCCCGAACCCGAGTCCGAACTTTCGTCCCGTGAGGTCGAGCACGTCGCGCGTCTCGCGCGGTTAGGGATCACCGAAGACGAGGTCATTCGCTACCGCGATCAGCTGCGCCACATCCTGACCGCGATCGATGCCCTGAAGCGGGCTGATACGTCCACGGTTCCGGCCACCGCCCACCCCCTCGAGGAGCGCAACGTGATGCGGGACGATCGGAGCGAACCGTGCCTCACTGCGGAGGAGGCGCTGAAGAACGCACCGAGCCGCGAGGACTCGTACTTCAAGGTCAAGGCGATCCAGGAATGAAGCTCTTCCAGCGGACCATCCGCGACCTGCACCAGATGCTGCTCGACCGCGAGATCTCGTCGGTCGAGCTGACCGAATCGGTCCTCGGTCACATCGACGCGGTCGGCGAGAAAACAAAGGCGTACCTGCTCGTCACCCGCGAGCTCGCCCTGCGTCAGGCAAAAGCTGCCGACGATCGGTTGCGGGCCAGGCGTGACGTCAAGCCGCTGACCGGGATCCCGATCGCGCTCAAGGACGTGCTGTGCGTCAAAGATGTCGTCTCGACCGCGGGCTCGAAGATTTTGAAAGGGTTCACCCCGCCGTATAGCGCAACGGTCGTCGACCGGCTGGAGTCCGAGGGCGCGGTGTTCCTTGGCAAGACCAACTGCGACGAGTTCGCGATGGGCTCATCGAACGAGAACTCGGGATACTGGCCGGTCCACAACCCGTGGGGACTCGACCGCGTGCCGGGTGGCTCGAGCGGCGGATCGGCGGCGGCCGTCGCGTCAGGCGAAGCCATCGCCGCCCTCGGGAGCGACACCGGCGGATCGATCCGGCAGCCGGCCGCACTGACCGGCACCGTCGGAATGAAACCGACCTACGGACGCGTCAGCCGCTACGGCCTGATCGCCTTCGCCTCTTCGCTCGACCAGATCGGTCCGATGACACGCGATGTGGTCGATGCGGCGCTCCTGTTGCAGTCGATCGCCGGGCACGATCCGCGCGACTCGACCAGTTCGACGCGCCCGGTCCCCGACTACCTGGCGACGTTGCGCAAGGGCGTGAAGGGGATGCGCCTCGGCGTGCCCAAGGAGTATTTCGTCACCGGTATGGAGCCGGCGGTCGAGCAGGCGATCAACGACGCCATCCGGCTGCTCGAGCAGCAGGGCGCCAAGATCGAAGAGGTGAGCCTGCCGCACAGCGACGTCGCCCTGCCTGCTTACTACATCATTGCGCCGGCGGAGGCCAGCTCCAATCTGGCCCGCTACGACGGTGTCCGCTATGGCCATCAAGCGCCAGGCGCCAAGAACCTGATCGAGGAGTACATGCTGACCCGCCAGCAGGGCTTCGGCGCCGAGGTGAAGCGCCGGATCATGCTCGGGACCTATGCCCTGAGCTCGGGCTACTACGACGCCTACTACCTGCAGGCGCAAAAGGTCCGCACCCTGATCATCGAGGACTTCAAGCGGGCTTTCGAAAAAGTCGATGCGCTGCTGGGTGCGACGTCGCCGACGGTCGCGTTCCCGCTCGGGGCCAAGACCCAGGATCCGGTCGCCATGTACCTGAACGACATCATCACCATCCCCGCAAACCTCGGCAACGTCTGCGGCATCTCGGTGCCCTGCGGCCTTGCCGATGGCCTGCCGATCGGGCTGCAAGTCATCGCCCCGGGATTCCGCGAGGAGACCGCGCTGCAGGTCGCCTACGCGTTCGAGGCCGCGGCTGACTTCCGCAAGCTCCAGTCACCGCTGATGCGGGCGGCCTGATGGCCATTACCACGCGTTACGAAGTCGTCGTCGGCCTGGAAGTCCACGCCCAGGTGCTGACGCAGAGCAAGATGTTTTGCGGCTGCTCGACCGACTACCTCGTGGCACCGCCCAACGCGAACACCTGCCCCGTCTGCCTGGGGCTCCCGGGATCGCTGCCGGTGATCAATCGGCGGGCGGTCGAGGCGACCATCCGCACCGCGCTGGCGCTGAACTGCGAGATCCCCGAGTTCTCGAAGTTCGACCGCAAGAACTACTTCTATCCCGACCTGCCGAAGGGCTACCAGATCTCCCAGTACGATCTGCCGTTCAGCCGCCACGGGCATCTCGACTTCGATGTCAACGGCGAGGCGCGACGCGCCGGCATCACCCGCGTCCATCTCGAAGAGGACACGGGGAAGCTACAGCACGAAGGCGCGATTGAGCAGGCCCAGTCGTCGCTCATCAACTTCAACCGGGCGGGCGTGCCACTGATGGAAATCGTCTCCGAGCCAGATCTGCGCAGCGCCGACGAGGCGCGCGAGTACGTCATGCGGCTGCGCGCCATCCTCCAGTACATCGGCGTCAACAACGGAGACATGGAGTCGGGCCAGCTTCGCTGCGACGCCAACGTGTCGCTCCGGCCGGTTGGCCGGATCGAGTTCGGCACTAAGGTCGAGGTCAAGAACATGAACTCCTTCCGGGCGATCCATCGCGCGATCGAGTACGAGATCGTCCGCCAGACGGAAGTCCTGGAGGCGGGCGGCCGGTTGGTCCAGGAGACGCGAGGCTGGAACGATGCGCGCGGACTGACGGTCTCGCAACGGACCAAGGAGTTCGCCGAAGACTATCGCTACTTCCCGGAGCCGGACCTGCCGCCACTCGAAGTCAGTCGTCAGTGGGTGGCCGAAATCGGGTCCAGCCTGCCGGAGCTGCCGGCGGCGCGGCGCGATCGCCTGATCGCAAACTTCGGCCTCAGCCCATACGACGCTTCCGTCCTGACCTCGTCGAAGCCGATGGCCGAGTACTTTGAGGAGACCGTGCGGTTGGGGGCCCCGGCGAAGGCGGCGGCGAACTGGATCCTCGGTGATTTCAGCCGATTCCTCAACGCCGATCACAAGGAGATCCAGGACGCCTCGGTCAAGCCGGTGCACCTCCAGCAGCTGATCGCGCTCATCGACTCGGGCGTCATCAGCGGCAAGATGGCGAAGCAGACGTTCGAGGCGATGTACCGTGCGCCGGATCCGGAGCCGGCGCTCACGGCGGCGAAGGGCTCGAGCCAGATCAGCGGTGATGCCGAGCTCACCGGCATCGTCGACCAGGTCATTGCCGAAAATGAAAAGTCCGTGGCGGACTTCAAGGCGGGAAAAGAACAGGCGCTGAAGTTCCTGATCGGCCAGGGGATGAAGCTCTCCAAAGGCCGAGCCAACCCGCAGCGGCTCGAGGCGCTGCTGCGAGAGAAGATCGCGTAGTGCAGCTAACCGTAGGGGAGCTCGCCCACGGCGGGGCGGCCCTGGCGCGGGTCGATGGCCGGGTCGTCTTCGTCGAAGGAGCGATCCCGGGAGAAACCGTCGAGGCCGAGGTCACCCACCGACGGAAAGATTTCTGGCGCGCCCAGGCGACAGCCGTCCTGGAGCCGGCGCCCACCCGCATCGATCCGCCCTGTCCCTATTTCAAGACCGGTTGTGGCGGCTGCCAGTTGCAGTACCTGGCCTATCCCGAGCAGCTGGCCCAGAAACGGCAGGTGCTGGATCGCCAGCTCCAGCGCGCCTATGTCGAATTTCCCATCGACCGTATCGACGTCCTGGGGATGGACGACCCGTGGCGCTATCGCCTTCGCGGCGAGTTTCATGTCTTGCGCCGCGCGGGCGCCGTCAGCCTCGGCTTCTATCGAAAGCACACCTACCAGACGCTGCCGATCGACGCCTGCCTGATCCACGTCGAGGCGATCGAGCGGGCGCTGCCGGCCTTCGCGCGTGCCGCGGAGGATCCGGCGGCCGCGCGCGTCACCGCCCTGCAGTTCACCTGGGCGCCCGGGACGAGCGACCTGCTGTGGTCGCCGTATCCTCCGGGCTCGGCCGATCCAGGATTTGGCGCGCGAGCCGCGGGCTGGATCCCCGAGCTCAACCTCAACGACGACTCGATCGGGATCGAGGACGCGGGCCGCCACTTCCGCGTCCGTCCCGAGGCCTTCGTCCAGGTCAATGCGCGGCAGCGCGACGTCCTCTACCAGCGTGCCGTCGCCCTTGCGCAGCTCAGTGGCCGCGAGCGGGTGGTCGACGCCTATGCCGGAATCGGCATGCTCACCGCGCGGCTGGCGGATCATGCGACCGACGTCATCGCGATCGAAGAGAGCCCCTACGCCGTGCGTCTGGGGGAGCTCAACATGCAGCTCAACGGATGCGGCAATGTCAGATACCGGCGCGGCCGTGTCGAGGATACCGCCCCCGGGCTCGAGGGAGACGTCGATGTCCTCGTGCTCGATCCGCCGCGTGCCGGGTGCGCCGAAGCGGCGATCGAGGCGATGGCGAATCTGAGGCCGCGTCACGTTGTCTATATCTCGTGCGACCCCTCGACGCTCGCCCGCGACGTCAACCGTTTTTGTGCCGCCGGACGCTATACCCTAGTGGAGGTGGCTTTCGTCGACATGTTCCCTCAGACCTACCACATCGAAGCGGTGGTCAAGCTCGAACGCAACGCATGAGCTTCGTTCATCTGCATACGCACTCTGAATTCAGCCTGCTCGATGGGGCCAGCCGCGTCTCCGAGATGGTTCGCCTGGCGGCCGAAACCGGGATGCCCGCCATCGCGCTCACCGATCACGGCGTGCTATACGGCGCCGTCGATCTCTATCTGCAGGCGAAGGCCGCCGGGATCAACCCCATCATCGGCCAGGAGGTCTACGTCGCCACCCGCTCTCGCCACCAGAAGGAAGGACGGGCCGACCGCGATCCCTATCACCTGATCCTGCTCGTCAAGAACCTCGAAGGCTATCGCAACCTGATCCAGCTCTCCAGCCTGGCGCACCTCGAGGGCTACTACTACAAGCCCCGGATCGACAAAGCGCTGCTGGCCGAGCACACCCAGGGGCTGATCGCGCTGTCGAGCTGCCTCGGTGGGGAAGTGGCCAGCCGGCTGCTCGAGGGTGACGAGGCCGGTGCGGAGCAGGTGGCTGGCGAATACCAGCGGATGTTCGGTGAGGACTACTTCCTGGAGATCCAGGATCACGGGATGGAGGAGCAGGCTCGCGTCAATGAGGGCCTGGCGCGCCTCTCCCAGCGCACCGGGATTCCGCTGGTCGCGACCAACGACTCCCACTACACGCGCAAGGACGACGCCGAGGCGCATGACATCCTTCTCTGCCTGCAGACCGGCACCGTTGTCTCGGATCAGAAGCGGATGCGGTTCCACAACGACGAGTTCTATCTCAAGACCCCGGCCGAAATGGCGGAGCGGTTCCGTGCGTTCCCGGAGGCGTTCGCCAACACGGTCCGGATCGCGGAGCGTTGCCACCTCGAGCTCGACACCAAGCCGCTCCTGCCCCGCTTCGAGGTCCCGCATGGTCAAACCGCAGAAACGTACTTGCGCCGTCTCGTGGAGCAGGGCCTGAAGTCCCGCTATCCGGAGCTGGGCCAGGTGGTGCGCGACCGGTTCGAGATGGAGTTCGGCGTGATCGAGGCGATGGGCTACGCGCCCTACTTCCTGATCGTCAGCGACTTCATCGATTTCGCGCGCCAGAACGGCGTGGCGGTGGGTCCGGGCCGCGGTTCCGCCGCGGGCAGCATCATCTCGTACGCACTGGGCATCACGACGCTCGATCCCATCCAGCATGGGTTGATCTTCGAGCGCTTCCTCAACCGCGAGCGGATCTCGATGCCTGATATCGACGTCGACTTCGATGACCGGAATCGCGACCGCGTCATCGATTACGTCGGCCAGAAGTATGGGCAGGATCACGTGGCGCAGATCATCACCTTCGGCACGATGAAGGCGCGTGCGGTGATCCGCGACGTGGGCCGCGCGCTCGACGTGCCACTTCGCGAGGTCGACCACCTGGCAAAGCTGGTGCCGCCCACGCTCAACATGACGCTCGACAAGGCGATCCAGATGGTTCCCGAGCTTGCCCAGGCCGAAAAAGACCCCGTGTACGAACGGCTGCTGAAGAACGCGCGCAAGCTGGAGGGCCTCGTTCGCCATGCCTCGACACATGCCGCCGGCATCGTCATCACGCCCGAACCGCTCCAGCACTACCTGCCGCTGCAGGCCAGCATCACCCGCGGCGACAAGAACGGCCAGGAAAAACGCGCGGTGATGACGCAGTACGAGATGAACGCGGTGCAAAAAATTGGCCTGCTGAAAATGGACTTTCTCGGCCTTCGAAACCTGTCCGTCATCGAAGACGCCCTGCAGAACCTCGCACAGACGCGCGGCCTGAAACTGGATCTGTCGACGATACCCTGGGACGATCCAGCCACCTTCCGCCTGCTGCAGGCGGCGGACACCAACGGCGTCTTCCAACTCGAGTCCCCAGGTCTTCGCCGCCTGCTCCAGGACATGCGGCCGACGACCTTCGAGGACATCACGGCGGCGATCGCACTCTTCCGCCCCGGACCGCTCGAAGGCGGGCTGGTCGATCAGTACATGAAGTGCAAGCACGGTGAGCAGGAGATCGTCTACCCGCTGCCGCAGCTCGAGCCGATTCTCAAAGAGACGTATGGCGTCATCGTCTATCAAGAGCAGGTGATGCACATCGCCTCCCAGCTGGCCGGCTTCACGCTGGGCGAAGCCGACGTGCTGCGCGCCGCGATGGGCAAGAAGAAGAAGGAAGAGATGGCGAAGATGCGGGCCAAGTTCATCGCCGGTGCGGTCGAGCGGGGGGTGACGCAGGCGAAGGCAACCGAGATCTTCGACCTGATGGCCTTCTTCGCCGGCTACGGGTTCAACAAGTCCCACAGCGCCGCCTATGCCGTGATCTCCTACCAGACCGCGTACCTGAAGGCGAACTACCCGCTGGAGTACCTCGCGGCCCTGCTCAACAACGAGGCCGGCAACTACGACAAGGTCGCGGCCGCCGTTCTCGACTGCCACGCGCGCGACATCGAGGTCCTGCCGCCCGATGTCAACAGCTCCGAGGCCGGGTTCTCGGTGAAGGACGGAAAGATTCGCTACGGGCTCGCCGTGATCAAGAACGTCGGCGTCCGCGCCATCGAGCTGCTGCTCGCCGAGCGGCGGGCACACGGCCCGTTCAAGTCGTTGCTCGATCTCACCGTCCGGGTCGACCCGCGCGAGCTGAACAAGCGCGTACTCGAGAGCCTGATCCGTTCCGGCGCCACCGATAGCCTGGGCGAGCGGGGCCGGCTGTTCGCCAGCATCGACCGCGTCAGCGACCGCGCGGCGCAGATCATCAGCGAGCGCGAGAGTGGCCAGACCAACCTCTTCGGCATGCTGCCCGAGGCGGACGAGATGGACGATCCGTCAGCCGGCCTGGTCTCGCCCATGCCACCGATGCCGGACGACGAGCGACTCAAAGGTGAGAAGGAGTTACTCGGCCTCTATTTGTCCGATCACCCGCTGCGGCGGATCGAGCAGGAGCTCCACGCCAAGGTCGACACCTACGCGAACCAGGTCACGCCCGACATGGAGGACTACGAAGTCCGCATCGGGGGCGTGATCAAGGCGGTGCGGCCGGTGGTGACGAAATCGGGCAAGGCGATGGCGTTCGTGCAGCTCGAAGATCTGACCGCGACTATCGAAGTCATCGTCTTCCCCCGGGTCTTCGAAGAGCGCCGCCAACTGCTGCTCTCCGACACCGTCGTGATCGTTCGGGGCAAGGTCGATGCCCGCGCCTCCGCCGGCGACGACGAGGAGCGCGCCGAGCAGGCGAAAGTCATTGCCGACGAAATCCTCGCCTTCGACGATGCCGGTCACGAGAGTTGGGTGCGCAACCAGGTGGTCCACCTCGACGTGCCCGCCGACGCAACGGCGGAGCAGATGGCGACCCTCCAGGAGATCCTCGGCCGCTGCGCCGGCCCGGACCGGGTCGTGCTCCACCTGCTGCGCGCCGATCAGGTGGTCGACATGGACCTTGGCGAGAAGTTCCGGGTCCAGGGCGGTGGGCTCGCGGGTGACCGGGCCCAGCGCGAGATCGATGCGCTGTTCAGCCGCCCGGTCTGGCGCCTGGAAACCATCCGTCGACGCGCGCCCGAGCGACAGGTCAACGGCGGCCGGCAGGCCCGGACGCTGGTGGGGTCGTCTGCCGGCGCTTAGAACTCGGAACCGGGCATCCGCCAGCGCAAGGCCCCCGGAACGTTGTACCGAGGTGGCCAACGAGCCGTCCGCGTCGCCCCCGCGCCAGGATCTCCCCGCCCGCGGTCAGCAGCTTCTCGCTGAGCTCGCTGCCCTGCACGACGCCATGGCGCGGGATCTGGCCGATCGGCTGGCGGCGCTCGGCCAGGCACGCGGCGAACTGACTCAGGCGCGTAGCGAGCTCGGCCAGGCGCGTGCCCAGCTGGCCCAGCTCCAGCAGGAGCTCGTCGCCTTGCGGAACGCCGGGAAGGGCTGGGCGGCGGAGCGAGAGCGCCTGGCCGCGGACGGGGAACGGCTGGGCAAGGCGAGTGAGGCCTTGGGCGCGACCAACCAGGCGTTGGAGGCGAGGGTGAAGGCTCATGAGGCGCAACTCGCCGCCCTGCGCGAGGAGCGCGAGCAGCTCAGCGAGCTGTATACCCATGTCACCAATCAGACCAACAAGCTGGCGGCGGACTGGAGCGCCCGACGCAATGGGCTGACGGCTGACAAGCAGCGGCTGGCCGCGGAGCTCGAGGAGGCTCGCACCACCCTGACTCTCGGCCAGGAGCGGGATCGGCAATGGAAAGCGCAGGTCTGGAAGCTCCAGGACGAGGTAAAAACGCTGCGGACCGGCGTCGGGCGGGTCACGCTGACGCCCGAACAGAGTCACCATGTGTTCTCTCAGTTGAATGCCATCGTGGGTTTTGCGGAAGTGTTGCTCGACGAGGCCGGCAATCGGGCGTCCGGAGTGGAGCGCCAGGAGTTTCTGCAACACATCAAGGCGAGCGGCGCGCAACTGGTCGGCTACATGAAGCGACTGACGGTGGCGCCCGGTGACGCTGACCCCGTCGGCGAATCAGCTGATGACCGCCTCGCGTCCCCACCGGGGGCGTCCCCCGTCCTGGTGGCGGCCGCCGATGCGACCGTTCGCGAGCGCCTCGAAGGCCTGCTGAGCCGAGCCGGCTATCGGGTGGAGTTCGCGGGCGATGCCGCCGAAGGCCTGAAGCTGGCCGTCGAGCTGCAGCCGCTCGCCATCGTCATCGACACGGATCTACCGCCGAAGGGAGCCCAAAAGCTGGTCGACGACCTGAGCGGTGAGCCACGGGCCAGGGATATCCCGGTCGTCCTCACGGCCAAGAACGACGAGGAGCAGCTGGGCGTGAGCATGGGCCAGGTCGACTTCCTGCGGAAGCCTCTCAATCGTCAGCAGGTCCTACAGGCCATGACCAAGTACGACCTGCTCGCCGACCGGCGGCGGGCGCAAAAGATGCCGACGAGCGTGCTCGTGATCGACGATGACCCGCGGAACACCCGGCTGGTCCAGGCGATGCTGAAACCCTTCAGCATCGATGTGCTGTCGACCAACGACGGAGCGGCTGGGATCAAACTGGCTCGTACCCGCAAGCCTGACCTGATCATCCTCGATCTGATGATGCCCGAGGTCGATGGTTTCGCGGTGGTCTCGGCGATCCGCGCTGATGCCGCGACCGCGGAAATCCCGATTCTGATCTACACCGCGAAGAACATCACGCCCGCCGATCGTCAGCAGCTCCAGAGCAGTATCCAAGCCATCATCCGGAAGGGCGACTTGAGCAAGGAGCAATTTCTCGACCTCATCTACCGGCGCGGTGAACGTCGACGGCGTCCGCGGCCGGAGGAAGCTGCCGCTTAGCCGATCCCGAAGCGCCCCAGGCTCTCGACGAACAGGTAGACCACCAGCACCACCACGAAGGCGGCCACCGGCGCCCAGTCGAATTGGCCTGGACGCCGCGGAAACCGACCACGGAACGGCCGCGCGAACGGCTCCGTACTCTGCATGATCATCTGCGTGATCGGGTGCCAGGGATCCATCCTGAAGAAGCCAAAGAAGATGCGAACCAGCAGCAGGATGATGATGAACACCAGGGCATAGCCCACGATCAAGATCAGGGTGGCGACCAGGTTGCCGGAGCCGATGAATGCGGCCAGCGCGTAGAGAATGATGATGCCAACCAGGAACGAGATGTCCAAACCGCCCACCGGGGGGATGACGCGGCGGATCGGCGCCAGGTACCACTCGGTGGCCAGCAGGACGTACCGACCCGCCTGCGTGTAGAGCATCCCCGGGAACCAGCTCAAGATGGCGCGCACGATCAAGACGAGGATGAACAGGTTGATCAGGGTCACGATCAGCGAAGCTCCGGGGAACATCGCTGGCTAGTTTACGGGGTGCCGATAAATACAGGCTAAGAATCAGCGGCGGCGACGGCGCGCCAGCAGGTCGCCGGTCGGATCCTCGGGCGGCTTCTTCGGCGCGCGCGGTTGAGCGGCGCGAGCGGCGCGGATTCCGTCGACCCGCTCCTTCAGCCGGGTGACGGTGGCCTCGGCGGGGACGGCCGCGGCCGGCCGGCGAGCCACGGCCGCTCGCCAGGCGGGCATGTCTTCCAGCCGGAAGATCAGGCGGCGCAGGGCAACGTCAAGGGGAAAGAGAAGAATCGCCAGCACCAGCAAGATCTCGCCGATCGGCAGAGCGGCCCGCACGGTCGGCACCGGAACCCGGAAGGCCTGCGAGACGTCGGTGAGGAGCACCCCGCCGCCGGCCTGGGCGATCGCCTTGAGCGTGGCGAGGTCGGTGCCGAGATCCCGGTACTCCGGCGAGTAGGGAACGACGAGCCCGGTCGTCGACGTATGGCGAACCACGCCGCCGGCTGCGTCGCTGATGTGCAACAGGTAGCTGCCCACCTGGTCGGTCGGCAGGTCACCCTCGAAACGGCCGGGCCCGGTGGAGGACAGGATCAGGCTGGTGTCGGCCAGATCCGGGGTGAGGGCGTTGACCGTCACGGTAGCGCCCGAGGTTGGCGGTGCCGTGACGAGGAGGTGGGTGTGGTCGCCCTGGACGCGGGTCTCGACCTGCAGGGCGGGATCGCCTGGCTGCGGCAAGCTGGCGTGCACGATATCGCCGAAGAAGCGATTGGCCGATGGCCATTGCAGCAGTCCGGCGGTCCAGCGGCCCTGGGCATCGCTGGTCCAGGCGATGACCCGGCCGAGGCCGTACTGCCAGGTCGCGAGCAGCGGGTCGCCCTGCGGGCTCTTCAGCACGACGTCCGCCGCCGCGCGCGGTGTGGTCGCGACGTAGCCGGTGAGGACGGGAAAGCTGTCCAGCGGCACGCCGGGGATGACGTCGGCCAGTGAGGCGAGCTGCGGCGCGATGCGGCCCTCGACGATCCAGGGCTTGAGCGCCTCGCGCGTTTCTTTGAGGAAGATCTGTGGCACGTCCGACAGGCTGTTGCTCTGGTAGAAGCGGCCGTGTCCCCAGCCCGCCATCGCCTGCATCATCGATGCGTCCGACGCATTGGATGCGATCGCGACGGTCGACACCGTGATGCCGTGCGCGTGCATCGTGGTGATCGGAGGCTGGTAGTTGTCGATGGCGTCACCGTCGCCAAAAAGGATCACGTGCTTGATGGCGGCCGTCGCGTGCGACAGCGCCTGGTCAGCCGCATCCAGGTCGGGCGTGTAACTGGGCGGATCGCCCAGGCTCATCGCCTCGATCTTTTTCTTGATGGCGGCCTTGTCGGTCAGGGGTCCCAGCGGGACGACGATGGCGCCCATGTTGCCGCCGGTGACCCCCACCAGGTCGCGCGGCGTGAGCTGGTCGACGACCGACTCCGCCGCGCCGCGCAGCACCTGGTCGCCCTGCATGCTCTCGGTCGACTCCAGCGCGAGCATGACGGCGACCGGTGGCTTCTGCATGTCCTGGGGCAGCTGGATCTGCACCGGCAGCGTCGTCTCGAGCGCGGTGCCGGCATAGCCCCCCGGGCCGTAGCTGTCGGAACCGCCGATGACCACCAGCCCGGTGCCGAGGTCACGGACTGACGCCTGCAGCAGGGCCATGCCCTCGGCGCCCAGGCTCGAGGCCGGGATATTGACCAGGACGACGGCCTGGTAGGCGGCGAGATCCGCCGCGGATCGCGGCAGCTGCTCTGGCGTGACGGCCGCGGTCCCGATGCCGGTCGACCGCAGGGCCGACTCGAGGCTCGCGGCCTCGCCCACGCTGTTCTCGACCAGCAGCACGCGGGGCGGTCCCACGATCTGGATCAGCGCCTCACCAAAATTGTTCTCGGCGTAGGTATCGCGCACCGGATCGATCACGAGACGGACCGCATGGAACCCCGGCTGGCTGGGCTGGACTGTCTGCTTGATCGTGGTCTCGCCGGGCGCCAGGTCAAGCGGGGTCGTGGTGATGAGCGACCGGTCGAGATACCAGCGCGCCGTGGCATGCGTCGTCGTGTTGCTGACAATCAGAGCCTGCGCGTCCGCCTGCTGTCCCTGGGTCAACGTCTGGGGGGCATCGAGCCGATCGACGTAGACCTCGGCTCCGAGGGGCACGGGAAGCGCAACGGTGTCGACTCGAACGCCCTCGGCGCGAAGCAGACGGGCTTCACCGACCGCGTCACCGAGGTTGCCGCGACCGTCGCTGATGAGCACGATGTGTCGGCGGCTGTCATCGGGAAGGATCGAGCCCCCCAGCTGCAGGGCGGCCGCCAGGTCGGTGTAATGCGGATTCGGCTGGCTCTGGAACTCACCGAACTGCGGGTCCTTCCCGAGGTTGACCTCGACCTGCGGGTCGCGGCCGAAGCTGACGACGCCGGCGCGATCGTCGCCCCGCCGCTGCTGTAGGATGCGACGGACCATGGCGGCCTCGCTGTCGAGCGCGCTCTGCACGCTCGCCGACAGGTCCGCCGCGACGAGCAGGGATTGGTTGCTCGGCGTCGTCTGAACCTGGAAGCCGGCCAGCGAGGCGGTCAGCAGCAGCACGATGAGCGCCCGCAGGCCAAGCGAGAACCTCGCCCGTCGCGGCGATAACGGCGGGGGGAAGAGGCGCCAGATGGCGACGATGACCGCCAGTGCCAGGACGCCCGCCCCCAGGAACAGGGGGCGGGTGACGTCAAAGCCCACGGTGGAAGGCCAGCCATTCGGCGGTGATGACCGCGAGCGCCGCCAGCGCGATCCACGGCCAGATCTCGAGCTGGCCTCGGTGCGTGGCCTGGACGGCGACCGCCCGCGTTGGTGGCAGCGTCAGCCGGTCGGGCGGCTTGAGCTGCGAGATCGAGTCGGAGAACAGATTCACGCTGAACCACGAGCGCTGCATCTGGCCCGCGATCACTTGCTCGACCGTGTAGAGGCCAGTCGGATCGGTGTCGGCGAAGCTGGCGATCGCGCCGGTCGCCAGCGCGCGACGGCTGCCGTCAGGCCGGATCACGCTGACGGACGTGGCACCCGGCTCGGGGACGATGGTGACGGTCTCGGCCGGATGGAAACTGTGGCTCGGCACGCTCGGTGGCAGCATCCACTCGCTGAGGTTCTGCATCAGGATGGGGAAGGCGATCCGAAGCGGCAGGTCCGACTCATGGAGATCGAAGCCGATCAGCACCTGCCGGAAGGGCTCGTCGCGGACCAGCACCAGGGGGGTTTGAAGACTGCCGATCAGGGGCCGCCCGAAGGTCGACGCGCGCAGGTCCTCGCTCCGCGCCACATGCACGTCCTGCAGATCCACGTTCGCCAGCAACGGGTCGCCGGCGTCGACGGCGCGGACGCGTCCGATGCCAACCGCCGACCCGCCGGCCAGTGCCGAGCCGGCCGGTGGATCGACTATCAGGAACGGACCATCCGGCAAAAGGGGCGGGGCAAACCGGTCGAACACCGTCATCGCGTAGGTCGAACTCGCGTGATACGCCACGGGCGCGATCACATCGAGTTGAAAGTCCGATCGCAGCCGCAACGCCTGCTCGAGAAACACATTGCCCGGCGTCACCAGCAGCACCTTGAAGGCGCGCGGTGTGCGGGCGACGGCGGTCGCCG
>VBHO01000095.1:0-7315 GCA_005882045.1 Chloroflexota bacterium
AGGTGACCCCGGCCATGAAGGCCAGCGAGGAGTAGCCCTCGAGCATGTCGTGATGCTCTGGGCCGTTCATTCGAATTTGCCAGAAGTGATCCATCACCCAGATGGAGTCAAAGCCGGCCTGGTCGGCCGTTCGTGCAACCTTGCCGAGCGTGCTTCCGAGCTCGGTCGGTCCGCCGGGCCAGGTGAAATCTCCGATTGAGAGTCCGATCTTCATAGTTGCTCCTCAGTCGATGCGGAAGTTCTCTCCCATGATGCATGGAGCCGACTCTCGCTTGCATCGGCCGAATAGGCAGGTATCCTCAATCGAATCGATGAAGCCGGTACTCTGCGTCCGGAATGATCGCGACGACACGCTCGGGATCACCGTGGCGGCGCTGGCCGAACACGGCGTGCCAGCTATTCGTGTTGATGCCTTTGACGCCGAGCCGCGGTGGCCCGGCCTCGATGAGATCGGCGGCCTGGTGGTGTTTGGTGGCGAGATGAATGTCGACGAAATCGAGCGCTATCCCTACCTGCTGACCCAGCGGGAGCTGATGCGCCGCGCCGTCGACGCTGGGCTGCCAGTGCTCGCCATCTGCCTGGGCGCCCAGATGCTGGCTCGCGCCCTCGGTGCTCGTGTCTACCGCGCACCGCTCCGCGAGCTCGGATTCAAGCCGGTGCGGATCACGGAAGCGGGCGAGGCTGATCCGTTGCTAGGGGCCTTCCACAGCGGTGACCGGGTGTTCCAGTGGCATGAAGATACGTTCGACCTGCCGGACGGCGCCGAGCTGTTGGCCGCGGGTGATGACGTCCAGGTGCAGGCGTTTCGGAAAGGACCGAACGCCTGGGGCGTCCAGTTTCATTTCGAGGTCGACGCCGGGGGCATCGATGCCTGGCTGCGGGTCGCCGAGCCGAGCCTCGAGCGAGTATGGAAACGCAGCGCCGAAGAGGTGCGTGAGGAACTGCGGCTCTACCTCGACGCCCAGCAGCAGCGATCGCGGCAGCTGCTCAAGGCCTTTGCGCGGCTCGTCGAGAGTCCTCTACACCCTCTCTAGCGGTGTATAGAAGACCCGGACCGCATCCGGAAGCGATCCGACCAGATCATCCGGAAGGTGCTGGCCCGATTGTGATCGGCCCCAGGTGTCGGAGACGAACTCGTCGACCCAGCGCCGAGCCAGTTGCATCACCGCGGTCAGTGGCATCTGGGCGCCCTGGAGCAGTGGCTCGCGCTCGGCGAGGAAGGCTTCGAATTCCTCGAGGTAGCGGCGACCCCGTTCCCTCATGCTGGCGAGGACCTCATCATGCTCGGCGCTCGAACGAGTGGCCTGTAATTGCAAGCTCTTGAGACCGGCCATGTCGTCGACGAAGGTTTGTGCGATCGGCATGACTTCCGCGCGCAGCTTCTGGATGCTGCGAATCCGATCGGGACCGATCATCTGGACCCAATGCTGGCGTGCCTTCGCGTCTCCGAGCTGGCACGCGCCATAGTAGTGGCCGGGCTCTCCCGGCACCTGCTTGGTCTCCAGGTGGCGACACGACCAGATGGTGTGGAGCGGCCGGTCATTGGAATCGACCACGATGGCGTGCCTGGTCTGGTACGTTGGGCACTCGTTGAAATCCGCCAGAAACGGCTTCGGATACGGGCAGGCGTCAGCGGGCCGCCCAATCATTGCGCCGCCCTCTCCAAAGCCCTTCCTCCCAATGTTCCACAAGAGTTGCCCAATAGCTGCGTCAACAGCATAAAGCAGCCCTCGTTGCTCCGCAACCCCTAGATTCAAAACGTGCAGAGGTATTGCGCAACTTACGGCCCAGACCTCATACTTGGGAGCCGTGGGATCGACCGGCGAGCAGCCCGTCTATAGCATCGGCGCGGTCGCGCATATGTTGGAGGTTCCGGCGTCGACGCTTCGGGCCTGGGAAGAGCGCTACGGGGTGGTCGTCCCAACTCGGAGTGGCGGCTCCCAGCGCCTCTATTCCCGAAACCAGCTGGAGCTCCTCCGCTTCGTCAAGCGGAAGATCGACAGCGGGATGAGCGCCGCCGACGCCCATCGGGTGCTGAGCCAGGAGCTCGAGTTGGGCCGGCTGCCGACAGACACGGAACCCGAGGCGGAGGAGTTGCGTCCGCTGATCCTGATTGCCGAGCGGGATTCCTACGCGGCTCAGCTGTCCGAGTACTTCCTGCGGACGGAGGGCTACCAGGTGGCAACCGCGCTCGATGCGATCCAGGCGAGACTTCAGTTCGAGGAGCGGTCCCCCGACCTGGTCGTGCTCGACCTCTTGATCTCGGGTGGCGCCGGTTTTCGTTTGTGTCGCGAATTCACCGCACGGGTCGGCACGCGGGTCCTGGCCCTCTCAGCCCTGGACAGCGCAGAAGAGGCCTTGCAGGCCGGAGCCAGCGCCTTCCTCAATAAGCCCATCGAGCCGCTGCAGCTGGTCTCAACGGTGCGTGACCTGATGGGAACCAGCGCGCTGGCTCGCTCCGCTGGCAAGGCCGCGAGCAAGGCCAGAGTGAAGTGAGCGCGCGCCTGTCGAGCGGGCAGCCACGGCTCGACGCGATCCTCCAAGGCGGTCTCCCCGCGAACGGGATCAACATGGTCATCGGCGCGCCCGGCAGCGGCAAGACCATCCTGACCGAGCAGTACATCTTTCGAAATGCGACGGTCGAACGCCCCGCGCTGTATCTCACGACGGTCTCAGAGCCGTTCGACAAGATCATCCGGTATGCCCAGAACCTCGAATTCTTCGACGCGAGCGCGATGGGAACGCGGGTGATTTACGAAGACCTGGGCGCCGCCCTGCGCGACCGGGGTTTGCCCGGCGTGTTGACTCGGGTCGACGGATTGATCAAGGAACATCACCCGGGGCTGGTGGTCATCGACAGTTTCAAGGCGCTCCACGCGTTCGCGACGGATCAGGCCGAGTTCCGGCGCTTTCTGCATGACCTCGCCGGACGCCTGTCGGCCCTCGCGGCCTCGTCGTTCTGGGTGGGCGAGTACGATTCGGCCGATTCGTCGGAGGCTTCGGAATTCGCGGTGGCCGACGCGATCATCGCGCTGGGCACCTCGCGCGTATCCGAGCGCAAGACGCGGATTTTGGAGATTCGCAAGCTGCGTGGCAGCGGCTTCGCGGCCGGGGAACACGCATACCGCATCACCGCGGCAGGTTTGGATGTCTTTCCTCGGCTGGCCGACGCCCTCGAAACCTCTGACTTTGCGCTCGGCACCACCCGGCAGTCCACCGGGGTCGACGCCCTCGACACACTGCTCGCCGACGGGTACTGGCCCGGTTCGACGACCCTGGTCTGCGGCCCATCGGGTGTGGGCAAGACGCTGATCGGTCTCCACTTCATCTTCCAGGGCGCGAAAGCGGGGCAGCCCGGCGTGATCGCCACCCTCCAGGAAAATCGAACTCAGCTGGCGCGCATCGTCGAGGGCTTCGGCTGGTCGCTCGACCAGCAAGGCGTTCATCTGATGGCCCGGTCTCCGGTCGACGTCTACATCGACGAGTGGGTCTACGAGCTGCTCGACCTGATCGAGAAAACCGGTGCCAAGCGCGTGCTGATCGACAGCCTGGCCGACCTCTACTTCACGATTGGCGATCCGGTCCGGTTTCGCGAGTGGATGTACTCGTTAACCCAGCGCCTGGTACGAATAGGGGTGAGCCTATTCACGACGCTCGAGGTGCCGGATCTTTTCGAAGTCGTCCGTGTCTCGGAGCAGGGGATGTCCCATCTTGCCGACAACGTCCTGCTCCTCCAGTACATCCGGCGCGATTCGCGTATCGAACGGGCACTGACGGTCCTCAAGACGCGAGCCAGTCGTCACGACCCTGAGGTGCGGTCCTTCGAGATCTCCAAGGAAGGGATCGTCCTGGGCCCGTCGCCGGCGCAACAGCCTTCAAAGGTCTAAGGGCGCAGCCAACCGGCGCGAGCGTCAGGCGGCTTGCCGTATCTAGCACTCTCTCCGTGCGGTCACGACCCCGGGCTTAGCGCCGACGCCGCCGAGGCGGCGAGCGCGAAGGAATCAAAGACTGGGATCCGTGACTGGCGCAGCATCGCCACCGCTGGACCCACCGCACTCTCCGGGACGCTCCAGGCGATCACGATCGGTTTGGAGGAACGGCTGGCCAATCGCACCATGTCGCCAGCAATCGTTTCGGCTTGCCGCCCGGTCAGGGTGGAGATCGCGATCAAGAGCAGGTCGACCTCTTTCGATGCCAGCACGGGTTCGGCCATCCGGCCGAGCAGTTCGGGTTCGTAAGTAATCGCGGCGGTCGTATCGAGCGGGTTTCGTGTCGGAGCGAACGGTGGGAGCACGTTGCGAAGCTCAGCCTGGACCTCTGGCTCCAACTCCGGAAGCAGCAGCCCGCGCTGGTCGACCATGTCGGCGAGGAGGCTGCCGGCGCCGCCTGAGGTCGAGATGATGGCGACCCGGCGCGAGGCGGCGTGCGGCTGCCAGTCAAGCGCCTGGCACATGCCGACCAGCTCGGGGAGGTCCTCGGCGATGCTCCCGCCGGCTTGCGAGATCACCTGCCGGTAGATCTCTGCGGAGCCGGCCAGCACGCCCGTATGCGATCGTGCCGCCAGCGAGGACACGGCGGAGGCCCCGGCGCGAAGCACGACCAGACCCTTACCGCTCTCTGTGACCCTGGCCATCGACCGGGCCAGACGGCGTCCGTCACGCACGCCCTCCAGGAACACGCCGACGGTGCGGGTCGCGGCGTCATCAGCCAGGAAGTCCAGGTAGTCGCTGATCTCGAGATCTGTCTGGTTGCCGACGCAGATCGAGCGCGCCGTCCCCAGCCCGATCGCCCACGATTGCATCAGGAGCGAACCACTCAAGGCGCCGCTCTGGGAGACGAACGACACGCTGCCCGCCTGCCACCCCTTCTCGCCGGCCTGGCTGAACGTTAACGGCACATCGCCGAGGACGCCATTGGAGTTCACACCGCAGACGCGGATCCCCAGTCGCCGGCCGGCGGCCCTGACGTCGGCCTCGCCAGCGTCATTTCCAACCTCGGCGAACCCGCTGGCAAAGACGATCGCCGACGCGATGCCCCGTTCGTGCAGCGCTTCGAGTGTTGGCACGACGTTGCTGGCGGGCAGCGCGACGATGGCGACATCGATACCGAACGGCAATTCCGCGATCTGGCCGACGGTTTGCACGCCTTCGATCATTTCTCGGCGGGGATTGACCGCGTGGACGGGCAGATCGGGAGCCGATTGGCGAAGGTAGCGAAGCGCGCGGCCACCCGGTTTCACCAGGTTTGCGCTGGCGCCCACGATCGCGACCGATCGCGGCTTTAGCATCCGGCGGATGGCCTGGCGCGCGCCCGGAGCATCGTCCTCGCCGGGTGTGATCGGACCATCCACCGCCCGCAGGTCTACGGCGCACGGACCCGATGGGCTGAGGATCACCGGATTGAGGTCGAGCTCCTGCAGGTTCGGCCGGTCGGCGATCAGCTGCGCCACCTTGACGAGGATGTCGGAGAGTCGTGGCAGCGGCTCGCCCAGCAAGGCGACCACCATCCGGTCCGCCTCCGTGGGCGCGACGGGGGCCAATCGGATCTCTCGTCGCGCCAGCGCGTCGGCGAACCGACCGCCCAATCCGAGGAGGACGACGGCGCCGAAGCTCGGGTCGTGACGCGCGCCGACGATGACTTCCGGACCCGCCTCCACCTGTTCCTGGAGCAGGAACGGCAGCGCCGACCTCGAGGCGAGATCACGCCAGGCGCCGGAGAGCTGCTCCGCCGTTCGCAGGTTCGTCATGACGAGGCCGAGCCGCAGTTTGTGCTCGTCCGTCACCGCCTTGAGGACCACAACGCGGCCGGCGGCGCGTTCCAGGAACCTGATGGCCTCGTCGAGCGATGCGGTGATGACGCAAGCGGGTCGCGCGATCCCGTACCGGTCGAGCGTTTCCCAGCCGACGGAGGTGGCGGCCACCCCGGAGCTAGGGCCCGGCGCCGAGACGGATCCGAATATGCTTCGGTTCGAGATACGCCTCCAACCCCTCGGGTCCCATCTCGCGGCCGATGCCGCTCTCTTTCCAGCCGCCGAAGGGGGATGCCAGCTCGGTGACGTCGTTGACGTTGATGCCGACGCCACCAAACTCCAGCTGCTCGGCGATCAGGAGCGCCTGCCCGAGATCCTTGCCGAAGACATAGGCGACGAGTCCGTACTCCGTGCTGTTGGCACGCCGGACGACCTCGTCGAGCGAGGCGAAGCTGGCGATTGGCGCCACGGGCCCGAAGGTCTCCTCGCGCATGGTCCTGGCCTCGTCTGGCACGTCGGCGAGGACGGTCGGTTGGTAGAAATGGCCCTTCAAGAAGCGGTCGCCGTCCGGCCGAGCGCCTCCCCACAGCAGGCGCGCGCCACGGCCGACGGCATCCTCGACATGCGCTTCGGTCCGCGCAACCTGCTTCTCGTTGATCATCGGCCCGTATTCGACGCCAGGCTCGAGCCCCGGACCGAGCTTGAGCCGGGTCGTCGCGTCGACGAAGCGCTCCTGGAACTCGTCGGCGAGCGTGCGCGCCACGTACAAGCGGTTCACGGCATTGCAGATCTGGCCCATGTTGGAAAACGATCGCCGCACCGCCGCCGGGATGGTGGTATCGAGGTCGGCGTCGTCGAGGATGATCATCGGTGTATGCCCGCCAAGCTCCAGGTTGAGGCGCTTCACGTGGGAGGAGGCGAGCGCCATGATCCGCCGGCCGCTCGCGGTCGAGCCGGTGAAGGCGATCATGCGCGAGCGCGGGTCGGTGACGAGCGTCTCGCCCAGCGTCTCGACCGGACCCACGACGTAGTTGAGCACGCCGTCCGGCAAGCCGGCATCCAGGAAACACTGGATGGCGGCGGCGGTCGCGAGCGGCGTTTCCGGTGCGGGCTTGACGACCACCGTACATCCCGCCGCGAGTGCGGGCGCGGCCTTCCAGCTGAAAAGATCGACCGGGAAATTCCAGGGGACGATGGCGACCACGACCCCGAGCGGCTGCCGAATCACCAGGCTTCGCATCTCCGGACGTGACGCCGGGCGCCACTCGTCGGCGCGGTGCTTCGCGACCTCGGCGTAGTAGCTGAAGACGTCGGCGGTGAAGCGGAGCTCCTTGCGGCTATCCGGCAGCGGTTTGCCCTGCTCGCGGGTGAGCGCGACGGCGATCGGCTCGAGGCGCTCGCGCAGCAGGTCGGCGCCGCGTGCCAGGATGCCGGCGCGTTCGCCGACCGATGTTCGCGACCAGCCGGTAAAGGCTTGCGTCGCCGCGGCAAGCGCGCGGTCGGCGTCCCGGCTGTCTCCGTACGCGGTGTCGCCGACGACCTCGCCGGTCGCCGGATCGAGGACCT
>VBHO01000095.1:7337-10836 GCA_005882045.1 Chloroflexota bacterium
GCCTTCGGCACGGTGCTCATCGCGAGGCGATCCGGCGCCAGAGCTCGGCGTAGCCGGCGTCGTTCTGGGCCCGTGCCGACGTTTCGCGCGGAAGGTTCAGGTTGACTTCGACGTGCGGAGGCGTACCGCGCTCGACGAGGATGCGCGCCGTTTCGGCGATCATGGCGTCGACAACCGTCATCACCAGCATCGAGGAGACCGCGGCCACGGGATCCTCCAGCCCGTCAAGCCGCACGCAGGCGTCGCCGAGCGGCGCCCCCGTGTCGATCACGACGTCGGCCACTTCGTAGAGCTTCTTGCCCGAGGAGTGCCGCGAGGCGGTGGCTTGCGAGTGTGGCCGCGAGGTGACGCCGACCAGCGCCATGCCTTTCTCTTTCGCCATCAGTGCCATGTCGAGGACGACCGGATTGATGCCGGAATGGCTGAACAGGACCAGCGTGTCGTCCGGGTCCAGGCGATGCCCCTCCAGGATGGCCCGGCCGTATCCCTCCTGGCGGTGAAGGAATCGGTATTGCGGAACACCCATGTCACCGTACACATGGTGGAGGAGGGTGATCGGCAGCTCGGCGATGGGATGAAACCCAACCGGGGAAACTGCCGTGGCCGGTCCCGAACAGGTGCACCAGCTTGCCGGCCCCGATGCTGGAGGCGCAGTGGTCGGCGGCACGACCGATCGCCGCTTGCTGCGTGTCCTGCAGTTGGTTGAATAATCCCCCCGCGACGCGGAAGTAATCGATCATGCCGCCGGCCTCCGCTCGCTGGGGTCGGGGATCGCGATCAGGGAACGCAGCGCCGCGTCCACCAGCTGGGCCTCGCCCGCATGCCGCGACTCGTCATCGAGCAGCGCCCGCCCCGGTCCGTCGACGCTGACCAGGCAGAGCGATCCGGCACGGACCCCGAGCAATGAGGCAACGACGAAGAGGGTTGCCGTCTCCATGTCCGCGGCCAGGACGCCGACCTTGCGAAATTCGTCGTGCCTCCGTCTCAGCGAATCGCTGCGTGCGTCCGACGGCGCCAGCATCTCGGTGTAGAAACCGTCGGCGGTGGCAAGGATGCCGACGGTATGCGGCAGGCGGCTTTTGTCGAGCACGTCGGTGACCGCATTGACGGCGATCGGGTCGGCCGCCGCCGGATACCCGAGTGGCGCGTAGGTCAGCGACGTTCCATCGGCCCGAAGCGCGGCGTGCGCCACGATAAAGGTGCCCAGGGGGAGGCGGTCGGGCGCAAGGCTCATGGCCGTCCCCGCCCTCAGGACGACGCGAACCCCGATCACGGCGAGCTCTTCGAGCAGCACGGCGGCGATCGGCGCGCCCATCCCAAAGGCCGCGACCGTCACCGGGACGCCGTCGAAGGTGCCGCCCATCGTGCGGAGGCCGCGCTTGTCACTCAGTACGCGGGCCCCCTCCAGGCGCTCGCCGAACATGTCGACGCGAGCTCGATCGCCGACCAGGATGCAGCGGGGGGCGACATCGCCCTCCTTGAGGCCGAGGTACCAGGCGCCGGCCGGAGCCGGTCGGGTCTTGACGCTGATCACGATAGTTCCCTCCTGACTTGGGTGGTCACGGCCGCGGCGGACCGTCGCTGAAGAAAGGTCGAGGCGAAAGCCGTCGCGCGGCCCGCAGCCTGTGGCGGCGCCTCGCCACGGATGGTCGCCGAAAGGAAGGCCGCGAAGAAGGCATCACCAACACCGGTCGGATCCTCGACCTCGATCGGGGCGGCCGGGATGGCGGCGTCGCCCTCGGCCCAGATCACGCGGCAACCCGCCCGGCCGTCGGTCATGACGAGCACGGCGCCGATCTCTCGCTTCAACGCGTTCAGCGCGTCCTCCGCGGCGGCACCCTCCTGGATGTCGAGCGCCTCCGATAGGAAGGCGAGCTCATCGCGGTTGAACACCAACAGCCGCGCCTGCTGGATGATGCGCCGCCGCAATGAGATCGGGTAGTGACTCGGATCGGCTTTGACGTTCCAGGCGACCGAGGTCTTTTGCCGCCGGGCATCGAGCAGCGCCTGGGTCATCCCGGCCGGGCCGGCGGTGAGCACCAGCCAGCGTGCCTGGCCGAGGCGGTCACGACCGGATGCCGGCAAGCGAAGGCTGCCCGACCCACTCGGATGATGCAGGCAGGTCGCGCTGCCGTTGCCGTCATAGAGCATGAGCGCCCGCGCCGACGACTGCCCGGCAGCGACTTCGACGCCTCCGATGTCGACGCCACCGTCTCGCAAGCGGGCCAGGTAGGCACGCCCAAAGCCATCATCGCCGAGCCAGCTCACCAACGCGACCCGGTGGCCGAGCTCGGCCAGCGCGAGCGCGACGCCGGGCGCGCAGCCGCCGAACCGGCCCTCGGGTTCGACCGCGCCGAGCAATTTCGAGGTCCGTCCCGGCGAGGGCGGCACGCTGACCTGCCAGGCAAAGGTGATGGCCGCGTCACCCGCGACGACCGCGTCCAACTCACTCACCTGGGTCATCGCCGCGCAGCCAGCCGATGGCGACGTCGAGATCGACGACATCGCCGATGTAGCGCTGGATGTCCTCGAGCGACGCCTCGTGCAGGTGGGGACGGTTCGAGCTCACCGAACCCCGCGCGATGGTCGGCCGGAAGCCGTAGGCGAAAGCGTCCTGGACGCTCGCCCGGATACAGACGTTGGTCTTGACGCCGGCGATGATCACCCGTTCAACACCCTGCTCCTGCAGCAAGAGGGCCAGGTCGGTCGCGAAGAAGGCGGAAAAGCGACGCTTGTGAACCACAACCTCACCCGGCTGCTCCTCGAATCCCGGGTACGGCTCCTGGTCGCGGTCACCGAGGTAGCTGTGTTCCGGGAGCTTCGGCCGCTCGTAGTCGCGAAAACCTCGACGGTGCGCTTCCCGGGCGTGGACGACCAGGCGCCCGCCGGCTCGAGCGGCATCGAGCAGCTGGTGCAGGGGTCCGAGGTTCTCCAGCGCACCGGGGTAGTGGAATGGACCGTCGGTGTCGAAGAACGACCGGTTGACGTCCACCAGGATCAGGGCGAGGCGATGGCGGGGATTGCTGGGATGTCGGGCCGCCACTAGCGCACCACCGCGGTTCGGAGCGAGGCGGCGGCGGCGCGCCCGCGTTCCCGAAGCCGAAGCTCGCGCCGCACCGCGACCAACGTAAGGCTGATCACGACCACGAGGTAGGGAAGCATCTGGACCAGCTGCGACGGAATCCCCGAGCTGCCCAGGCGGAAGCCGGCCGCCTCGAAGACGCCGAAGATGACCGCGCCGAGCGCCGTCAGCCCCGGCCTGGCGTCCCCGAAATAAAAGGCGGCCAGCGCGATGAAGCCGCGGCCGCCCGTCATCGTCTTGTTGAACAGGGTCACCACGCCCAACGAAAGCTGCGCGCCGGCCAGCCCGGCGAAGGCGCCGGCGATCACCGTTGAAAAGTCTCGCAGCCGCAGCGTCGGCACGCCGGCGGCCCGGGCGGCCTCCTCGTTGGCGCCGGTCGCTCGCAGCTGGATGCCGAGCGGCGTTCGGTAGAGGAAG
>VBHO01000095.1:10984-17252 GCA_005882045.1 Chloroflexota bacterium
CCAGGCCGGCAACGATCTCGTTGGCGCCGAGTCGCGTGATCGACCAGGAGAACAGCAGGCCGAGGAGGGCGCCGCCCGCGGTCGCCGCCAGCAGGCCGAGGAAGGGGTTTCCGGTCTGGGCGCTGACGATCACGGCGGTAAAAGCGCGCACCAGCATCATTGGCTCCAGGCCGATGTTGATGATTCCTCCCTGCCGGTTGATGAGACCGCCCATCGATGCCAGCAGGATCGAGGTCGTGGAGGGCGCGGCCGCCGCCAGGACGCTGAGGATCGCGTCAGGCATGGCGCAGCCACCGTTTCACGAAGGGTAGACGGCTGAGCTCGATCACGGCAAAGATCATCACGGTTCCCTGCAGGATGTTGATCAGGTCGAGCGGGATGTCACTGAAGAGCTGAATCATCGCGCCGCCGCTGCTCAGCGCACCGAAGAAGAGCGCCGCGAGCACGATGCCGATGGGATGACCCCGGCCCAACAGGGCCACGGCGATCCCGGTAAATCCGTAGCCGGGAGAGAAATGGTCGATGAAGCGGTAATTGACGCCGAGGATCTGGAAGCCGCCGGCCACGCCGCCGAGGAAGCCCGAGATGGCGAAGGCGATGAGGACCGCGCCGCCGAGGTTGATGCCGACCGCCCGCGCGAACCGCGGATTGAGGCCCGTCATGCGGAGCTCGTAGCCGATCCGCGTGCGACTGAAAAAGTAGGCATAAAGCCCGGTGACCAGGAGGGCGACGACGAAGGCGATCGAAAGCTGGCTCGGCGGCAGCAGCGAGCCGAGACGGGCTTGCTTCGCGATCATCGGGCTCATCGAGTTGGCGATATCCGGCGCCAGGAAGTAGTAATTGACCAGCCAGCTGGTCAGCAGGATGGCGACGTAATTGAGCATGAGGGTGGTCACGACCTCATCGACCCGCCAGCGGGCTCGGAGCACGCCGGGCACGAGCGCCCAGAGCGCACCGGCGGCCGCGGCCAGCAGCACCGCGACGACGATCAGCAGCGGACCCGCCAGTCCCTTGAGCGTGAAGCCGGCCCAGGCTGCCGCGAACGCCCCGACGTAGAGCGACCCCTCGACGCCCACGTTGAAGATGCCCGATCGAAAGGCCACCGCCGTGGCCAGGCCGGTGAGAAGGATGGGCGTCGCCGCTACCAACGTGTTGGCAATCTCGGTCGTGCCGCCCAGCGATTGTTGGGCGAGCAGCCAGTAGGTCCCGATCGCATCGCGCCCGGAGGCGAAGAGCACGACCGCGCCGACGAGCAGCGCGATCACGAAAGGCCCCGACAACTGCAGGGGGCGGAGCAGCCGAAGCGCTCGCGGCGGTGCGATCGTCTCCTGGCCGGCGACGGGGATCCCCGTCTCGGCCACGATGCCGCTCATGCGGCGCCGGTCATCAGCAGGCCAAGCCGTTCGGGGGACACCTCTGCGGCCGGCAGATCGGCGACGAGGCGTCCCTCGAAGATGACCAGCAGGCGGTCGGAGAGTTCGATGAGTTCCGAAAGCTCTTCCGAAATGAGGAGCGTTGCGGCTCCGGCTTTGCGGGCCTGCGCGAGCTGTTCGTGAATGAAGGCGATGCCGCGGACGTCCACGCCGCGCGTCGGATGCGCGGCGAGCAGGAGTGTGGGCGTCTTGTGAATCTCGCGGCCCAGGACGAGGCGCTGCAGATTCCCACCGGAAAGGGCTCGGGCGGGACTTTGCGGTCCGGCGCCCCGAACGTCGAAGCGCGTCAGCACCGATCGAGCGAAGGCGGCGATCGCGGAGATGCGAAGGCGGCCGCCGCCGGCGAGCCCGGGATCGTGGCGTTCCAGCGGGAGGACGTTCTCCGCCAGGGTGGCGGCCAGGCAGGCGCCTTCTCCGTCGCGGTCTTCCGAGATGAAGGCGACGCCACGCTTGCGACGGTCCCACACAGAGGCGCGTTGGAGCGGCCGGCCTCGGAGGCGGATCGTACCCGCGACGGGCTGACGGACGCCAAGTAAGGCCTCGACGAGTTCGCGCTGCCCGCTGCCCTCGATGCCGGCGACCCCGACGATCTCTCCGGCATGGACGGTGAAGGTGGCCTCGCGCAGGCTGAGGGTACCGAGGTCGTCGCAGACGCTCAGCCCCTCGACGTCGATGACCGCCTCCCCCCGGTCCGCGACCGCCTCCAATTCAGGGCGTTCGAAGTGCTCGCCCACGATGAGAGAGGCCAGCGCCTGCGGATCACTCCCTTTCGTCGGCACGGTCGTGATGACGCGCCCCCGGCGCATCACCGTGACCCGATCCGCCAGGGCGAACACCTCACGAAGCTTGTGCGTGATGAAAATGATGGTGCGACCCTGGCCGGCGAGGCGCGGCAGAACTCGGAAAAGGTCGTCCGCCTCCTGGGGCGTGAGGACGCTGGTGGGCTCGTCGAAGATCAAGATGTCGGCCTTGCGGTAGAGGAGCCGCATGATTTCGAGGCGCTGGCGAGCCCCGACGCTCAGGTGAACGACCGGCCGGTCCCATTCCATCGACGTGCCGAGCTCGGTTGCCAGCGCCCGCGCGCGGGAGAGCGCCGCTGACCGGTCGAAGAACATCCCCCGGTGCGGCAGGTCCCCCAGCGTCAGGTTCTCGAGCGCCGTGAGCGGCTCGACCAGCTGGAATCGCTGGTGCACCATGCCGATCCGGCTGGCGATCGCCTTGGCGGGCGTCGCGACGTCCACCAGCTTGCCGTCCAGTTCGATGCTGCCGGCATCGGGCTCCACCAGGCCATAAATGGCCCGCACGAGCGTGGTCTTGCCCGCGCCGTTTTCGCCGACGATGGCGTGGATCCCACCTCGCGCGATATCCAGGTCGATGCCGTCGTTCGCCATGACCGACCCGTACGACTTGGTCAGCCCGCGGATCCGAATGCGCGGCACCGTCGCGGAGGCGGCGGATGCCCCGACGATCGGGGCATCCGCTGAGCGAGGGGCTTGGGTCACGAAGTAAACCAGGGCGGGTTGCCCTGCGTGATCGTGTTCCACACCTTGATCTGGCCGTCGATGATCTTCTGCTGGTCCGCGTTGACGCGGTCGAGGTACTTGCTCGGGATGATGCTCTTCGTGAACTTCATCGGGCTGAGGCCGACCGCGCCTTCTTTCAGACCGAGGTTGACGGTGTCTCCGCCTTTCAGCTTGCCGCAGACGAGCCGGTTGATGGAGTCATAGACGGCAAAGTCCGTCCGCTTGATCATGCTGGTCAGCACATGGCCGGGGGCAATGGCGTCCTGGTCCGAATCGACGCCGATCGCGTACTTGTTGGCCGACTGTGCCGCTTGAATGACCCCGGTCCCGGTACCGCCGGCGACCTGGTAGACGACGTTGGCGCCCTGCTGGAACATGGCGTCGGCGAGTTGCTTCCCCTTGGCGGGATCCCCGAACGCGTTGGAATAGTTGACCAGAACTTTCAGGTTCGGATCGATCGCGTGGGCGCCCTGGACGTAGCCGACGAGGAACTTGTCGATGCCGACGGCCTTGATCCCGCCGATGACCCCGATGGTCTTGCTCGGTGTGATCCCCGGAATGCTCGAATCCTGGGTAACCTGGGCGGCCAGCTCGCCGGCGAGGTAGGAGCCATCCTGCTCATTGAACAGATATCCCGTGTCGTTGGGGGCCACCGAGGTGAAGTTCGGCGTCATCCACTGGGTCTTGGGGAATTGCGGCGCAACCGACTTGACGGCGTCATAGGTGCTGAACTCGAGGTCGATCACCAGGTCGAAGTTCGCCTGGCCGGCCTCCTGGACGATGGCCTGGCCTTGCGACACGATGTCGGCCGACTGGATCACGCGCCCGATGATCGGAAAGTCGTTCTTCGCCTTCTGGAACCCGGAATAGGCGAGGTCGTTATACGACTGGTCACCGAGCCCACCCTGGGCGATGATCAGCGCCACCTTGTAGCTCTTCCCGCTCTGCGGTGTGCAGAGGGGCTTGAAGCTGGGCCCTGCCCCGGCCGTATTGGCGCTGACGGACGAAGCGGTGCCACCCGTCGATGAGCCACCGCAACTCGCAAGGACCAGTGCCACCACCGGTAAAATCGCCGACCATTGAAATCGATGGGTTCGCGTCATCGTCTGGCTACCTCCTCCTCCCGCGCATGAGTGACCAGTCCCCCCAGACCAGCAGCTGCGGGATGCCGTTCCAGGTACGCGATGAACGTGTACCGGTCGCCGAGCAACACCGAACGCACCACCTCCATCACACGATCACCGTCGTAGCGGGTAAGTCGCAACACATCCATCACGGGGGTCCCGGCTTTCACGCCCAGGAACCTGGCCTCGGCTCGGTCCGCGGCTCGGGCCCGCAGATACTCTTCGGCCCACTGGATGCGGACGCCGGCGCCTTCCAGCTGGCGATAAAGCGAGAGAGACGGGTCGGCCCGAAGGGACTTTTCGGTAAAGCCGGCACGCTCGACGATGTCTTGCGGGAGATATGCGATGTGAATGCCGATGGGAATCTCGTTGGCACAACGCACCCGGGTGATACGCACAAGTTGCGTGCCCGGCGGAAAGAAATGCGCATCGCGATCTCGCGCTCGATTGACAACCCGGTAGTCGGCAAGCCGGCTGGTTGGTCGCATGCCTCGAGCTCGGACCTGCTCGGAGAAACCGGTCAGCTGGGGGAGTGACAGTTCCATCGTCGGAATGGCGAGGAAGGTGCCGCGTCCCTGGTGACGTTCCACAATGTGGCGGCGCTCGAGCTGCCCGAGCGCCTGTCGCACCGTCGCACGGCTGACCCCGAACAGGGTCTGGAGTTCCTGCTCGGCCGGCAGCGCATCGCCGGGGGCGAGCCCGCGCTCTTTGATCAGCGCTTCGAGGGCTTCCTCCACCGCCGCGTAGAGGGCCAGGCCGGGTCGACGATCAAGCGCCGGACGCTGTAAGGACATCCCCTCCCTCACAGTCACGCCGCAATTAGCTCCCCCCTAGAAGACGAAAGGACCGGTTGTCCGGACAACCGGACTCTAGCACAATCCGGCCCTGGAAGAAAAGGGCTACGTCACTGGGTCGGGGGCGGATCGATATACACGGTCTTCCACTCGGTAAAGAAATCCCTCGCCACCTTCCCTTGCTCGCGGGACCCGCTCGAACTCTGCTTCATGCCGCCAAAGGGCACCTGAAATTCGACGCCCGCGCTTTCTTGATTGATCTTGATGACGCCGGCGCGGATCTCCCGCGCGAAGTGGAGGGCTCGTCCCAGGTCGCTGGTGAAGAGGCTCGCGGTCAAGCCGAAGGGGGTGTCGTTCGCGAGGGCGACGGCCTCTTCAAACCCCTCGGCTTCGAGCACGACCGCAACCGGGCCGAAGATTTCCTCCCGGGCAACACGGGATTGGGCGTCGATCCCACTGAGGATGGTCGGCGTTACGTAATAGCCGGCGCCCAGCGCCTCCGCCCTGGTCCCGCCTGCCAGCGCCTTCCCTCCATCGCGCCGAGCCTCTTCCAGAAAACCCAAGACCGCCGAGAGCCGTTCCTCCGAGACGACGGGGCCGACGTTGGTGTCCGGGTGCAGTGGATTGCCTACCTTCATCCGCTGCGCCACCGCCACGAGTCGCTCGCTGAACTCGGCTGCGACGGACTTTTCCACGATGACGCGGCTCGTGGCGCTGCATTTCTGGCCGGCGGAGAGGAAGGCTCCGCGCGCAACCTGCTCCGCCGCATGCCTCAGGTTCGCATCCGCCAGCACGACTGCGGGATTCTTCCCGCCAATCTCGAGTTGGACTCTCTTGCCGCGTTCGGTGGCCTTCAGTTGAATCGCCCTGCCGACCGCATTCGAGCCGGTGAAGGTGATGGCGTCAACGTCCTCTTGTTCCGCCAGCGTGGGACCAACGACCGAGCTCTTGCCGATGACCAGGTTCAGCACGCCAGGTGGGAGGCCGGCGTCACGCAGGGCTTCGACCAGGCGAGTCGCTGTCAGCGGCACCAGCTCGGCGGGTTTGAAGACCACCGTGTTGCCATAGGCCAGAGCAGGTGCGATCTTCCATAGTGGGATGGCAATCGGAAAATTCCACGGCGTGATTGCCAGCACGACGCCCAGAGGTTCGCGTCGTGCGTAAAGGAACGTTTGCGCCCCGTGCGACGGATAGGTTTCTCCGTCGGGCTCAAGGGTCTGGCCGGCGTAGTAGCGGAGGATCGCGATTCCGCGCCGGGTTTCAGCGGTAGCCTCGGCTAGCGTCTTGCCCTCCTCTCGTGTGAACTCATTGGCGATGCTCTCGACGCGCGACTCCAAGAGGTCGGCCGCCTTACGCAGGATTTCGCCGCGCGATGGGACGGGAAGAGAACGCCA
>VBHO01000263.1 GCA_005882045.1 Chloroflexota bacterium
AGCGTCTCAGGGTTTCCGGGACCTGACGCCAGCAGCTCGTCCAGCCAACGCACACCCTCGGTGGTCGCGCGCGTGATCCAGAACCAGCTCAAGGAGGTCGCGAGCTGGATTCCGCGCCTGGAGTCGGAGCGGAAGAGGCAGCGCCGGAGGACGGAGCGGATGTTGTCGATCTCGAGGTCCATCCACGCGAGCCACGACGGGAGGGTGAAGCGGGCTACGAGCGCGGCGCGCTGGCACCTCGTCACGTAGTAGTCGGTGCAGCGTTGTTCGAAGGCGTCGACTTCGCCGGCGTCGCGCAGCTTGCGGCCCGCGTACTCGCGCATCGTCTCGTGCAGGCGGTAGCACGCAACACGTCGACGAGCGACGAGACAAGGTTCAGGGTCTCCGATGCGCCGCAGACCGATTCCACGTCTTCCAGCATGAATCGGCCGGTGAACACGCAGAGGCGCCGGAGCAGCGTCCGCTCGTCCTCCGTCAACAGCTCGTGGCTCCAGTCGATCGCGGTCTCGAGCGTCTGATGGCGGGGCAGCGCCGCGCGGCCTCCGCCCGTGAGCAGCGCGAAGCGGTCGGTGAGCCGATCGAGGATCTGCTCGACGTCGAGGACACGGGTGCGGACGGCCGCGAGCTCGATCGCGAGAGGTAGGCCATCAAGCCGCCGGCAGATATCCACGACCGCGTCCTGGTTGGCGGCCGACAGCTCGAACGCGCCCGACGCCGCGCCGGCACGCTCCACGAACAGCCTGATCGCCTCGTTCTGCCGAAGCCTGTCGAGGGGCCCGGCCGTCTGCGCCGGAGGCAGCTCCAGAGGAGGCACCGGAAGGATGTGCTCACCGGGCGCCGAGAGCGGCTCGCGGCTGGTCGCGATGACTCGCACGCCCGGCGCGGCCTTTGCGATCGCGCTCACGAGGTGCGAGGACGCCTCGAGCAGATGCTCGCAGTTGTCGAGCACCAGCAGCAGCTCCTTGCTCTCGACGTAGCCGAGCAGAAGGGACGCCGGATCGGTGGCTGCCTGGTCGCGCAGGTCGAGGGCCGCCATCACGGTGTTGGCGACCAGGCCCGGATCGCGCACGTCGGCAAGCTCGACCAGCCAGGCGCCCGCGGGAAACGCCCTGCCGAGGTCGCTTGCCGCCCGGATGGCCAGGCGCGTCTTGCCTACCCCGCCGGGACCGACCAGGGTGACAATCCGGGCCGTCGCCAGCTTCTTCCGCAGATCCGCCAGCTCGCGCTTGCGGCCCACGAAGCTCGTGGTTTCAGCCGGGAGATTGCCCAGACGGCGGACAGGCCTGGCCATGGTGGAGCCGAAATTACTACGGCTGGGGGCTGGACGAGGGGTGGGATCGGCAAGGAATCGGTGATTCCACCGATTTCGCGTTCGCGGCCGCCGCCTAGGCTCGGAGCAGATGGTTGAGGAGCTGCCCACGCAGCGGGTCGAGGTGACCTTCGTCGGCGCCCCGCCGGCGCGACAGGTCGAGCGAGCCCTGGGCGTCAGCGAGGTTCAGGTCGAGGGTCGGATCTTGCGCTGCACCGTGTTCGGCAGCTTCCAGCCGTTCCTCGAAGCGCTTCGAGGTCACGAGGTCATCAGCTTGAAATCAGTTTAGGAGTGAAGACGCAATGGTGAGCAACTACCCGGTGCAGTTCGACGTCGATTTTCCGAGCCGGCCGCTCGATAGGATCAGCACCGCCTTCCGGCTGCTGGTCGCGATCCCGATCTTGATCGTGCTGAGCATGCTGTCAGGGGCGACATTCGGGGACGACGAGCGCGCTCGAGACACCGTCGTCATCGGCGGGGCGGCCGTGTTCGTACCGCTGGTCCTGATGCTCGTGTTCCGCCAGAAGTACCCGCGCTGGTGGTTCGACTGGAACCTCAATCTCCTTCGTTTCTCGAATCGCGTCACCGCGTACCTGGCACTGCTCGACGACCGATATCCGTCGACGGACGAGGAGCAGGCAGTCCACCTCGAGTTTGCCTACCCGGACACCCAACAGCTGAACCGGTGGCTTCCCCTGGTCAAGTGGTTCCTCGCGATTCCGCACTACTTCGTGCTGTTCTGCGGTGATCGCCGCCTGGTTCGCGATTCTCTTCACCGGCACCTATCCGCGCAGCCTGTTCGACTACGTCGTCGGCGTGCTCAGATGGGGCAACCGGGTGAACGGTTACGCGTTCAGCCTCGTGACCGATCAGTACCCGCCCTTCAGGTTGAGCTGACGGGCATGGACATGGCGGCGACGGCGTCGAAGATGCGCATGACAGGAATGACGAACCTGTCGGCGCCGGCGAGGGCCCGGATCACTGGGCTCGTCTACCTGCTCTTCTTCGTGACCGCGATAGCGGGAGCGATCGTCATGCCTGTTGCAGGCGGGCCTGGCGGCCCGTCCGGCGACGCCGCGTCCATAGCGAAGAGCATCATGACCCACCAGTCCGCATAC
>VBHO01000096.1 GCA_005882045.1 Chloroflexota bacterium
TCAGCAGCCAGGCGGTCCTGATGGACGGCAAGGCGGTCTCCAACCTTTCCCTCAGCCTCGGGATCGCCGTCTTCCCGCGCGACGGCGAAACCCGCGAAGCCCTGGTCCAGGCGGCCGACCAGGCCCTGTACGTGGCCAAGCGGACCGGCCGCAACCGTGTCGTCCGCAGCGACGCCGGCTCCGCCGACATGCAGATCGCGAGCTAGCGGAACGTCAGGAGCTGCGCAAGCCATTCGCTAAGCTTCGACACCATGGCTCCGGTCGCGAAGCGTCCTCCCGGCACGCAGGACATCCTGCCCGCTGACCGGCCCTACTGGGAGGCGCTCGAGGCGGCTGCCAGGGACCAGGCACTGCGGTTCGGTTACCAGCGGATCGAGACGCCAATCTATGAAACGACCGACCTGTTCGTTCGCGGCGTGGGGGAAGGCACCGACATCGTCAGCAAAGAGATGTACAGCTTCAGCGATCGCGGCGGGCGTTCGCTGACGCTGCGGCCGGAGGGGACGGCTCCCATCGTGCGCGCCTACTTCGATGCCGGGATGCAGGTCGAGCCCCAGCCGGTGCGGCTCTTCTACATTGGTCCTTTTTTCCGTGCCGAACGGCCTCAGGCCGGCCGGTTTCACCAGTTCTATCAGTTTGGGATCGAGACCATCGGGGACGCGAGCCCGCTACTCGACGTGGAAGCCATCGTGCTCGGATGGAACTGGTTTGCCGGCCTCGACATCGCCGGAGTCACCCTCCACCTCAACAGCATCGGCGATGAGGTCTGCCGGCCGGCGTATCGGCAACTCCTTCGCGAGTACTTCCGACCGTATCTCGCGGAGCTGAGCGAGACGAGCCGGGCCCGGTTCGAGAAGAACCCGCTCCGCCTCTTCGACTCAAAGGATCCGCAAGACGAGCGGTTGAAGCACAATGCGCCGCGCATCGTGGATCATCTCTGCGGTCCCTGCGCCGAGGCGTTCCACGTCGTCAAGGAGGGCCTCGCCGCACAGGAGATCGCCTTCGAGCTCAATCCCAATCTGGTTCGCGGTCTCGACTACTACACTCGGACCGTCTTCGAGTACCAGCATGAAAGTCTTGGCGGCGCGCAGAACTCACTGGGAGGCGGCGGCCGTTACGATGGACTGGCGGCTGCCTTGGGATACCGGCCGACGCCCGGAGTGGGCTTTGCAATGGGGATGGAACGCACCGCCATCGTGTTGAAGCAAAGCAAGCCGCTTACGCCCCTCATCCCGGAGGTCTATGCGATTGCCCTGGAGGCTTCGGATGAGCTCTATGTTTTCCGTCTGGCATCGACCTTGCGGGCGCGCGGATATGGCGTCATCTTCGACCCGGGCCTCGCACGCCTGGATGCGAAGCTGCGCAAGGCGGCGAAGCGCGGCGCGCGGGTTGCGCTGCTCGTCGGTCCCGAGGAGCGCGAGAAGAAGCAGATCGTGATCCGCGACATGCACTCCAAGACGCAGACGAGCGTCGCGGAGCGGGAGCTGCTGTCGACCGTCGTCCAAATGTTGGGCGCCCGGTGAGCCTGACCGAGCGCACCCCCGCGGGTGAGGTCCGATCCGACCAGGTCGGGCGCGAGGTGGACCTCTACGGATGGGTGCATCGCCGCCGCGACCTGGGTGGCCTCATCTTCATCGATCTCCGGGACCGCAGCGGCATTATCCAGGTCAAGTTCGATCCGGTCAACGCGCAGGCTCACGCGACCGGCGGCGAGCTGCGCCTGGAGTCCGTGATCCATGTGCGCGGTCCCGTTCAGCGCCGCCCGCCGGGGACCGAGAACAAGGAGTTGGCGACCGGCGCGGTGGAGGTGGAGGCGCGCTCCGTCACCATCTTGAACCGCGCCCAGCCGCCACCGTTCGCCGTCAACGAGGACAACCCGGTCGACGAACAGCTGCGGCTCCGCTACCGCTACCTCGACCTGCGCCGCGGCCGCATGGCGCGCAATCTCCAGCTACGGCACCGGATCGCGAAGGCGATCCGGGACTTCCTCGACGACGAGGGCTTTGTCGAGATCGAGACGCCGGTGCTGATCCGAAGCACGCCCGAGGGTGCGCGCGACTATCTGGTGCCGAGCCGGCTGAAGCCCGGCTACGTGTACGCGCTTGCCCAGTCGCCGCAGCTCTACAAGCAGCTGCTGATGGTTGCCGGCATGGATCGGTACTTCCAGATCGTGCGCTGCTACCGGGACGAAGACCTGCGCGCGGATCGCCAGCCGGAGTTCACCCAGCTCGATCTGGAGATGTCATTCGTGGGCGAGGATGATGTACTCGATGTTGTCGAACGCTGTTTCGCCTACATCTGGGAAAAGGTTCTCGGCAACCCCATCTCGACGCCGATCCGACGCATCACGCACGCCGAATCGATGCTCCGCTACGGCGTGGACAAGCCCGACCTGCGCTACCGTCTGGAGATTCAGGAGCTCTCTCCCATTTTCGCCAGGAGCGAGTTCAAGATCTTCCGCCAGGCGCTCGACGCCGGCGGGGTCGTCCGGGGACTCCGCATCCCGCGCACGGTCGGCACGAAAGAGATCGAGGCGCTGACCGAGGTTGCTCGCGGGGAAGGGGCGAAGGGGTTGGCCTTCTGGCACCGGGAAGCCGACGGTTGGCGCTCACCGATCACCAAGTTCTTCAGCGAGCGCGAGCTGACCGACCTGCAGCAGACGATGAACGCAGAGCCCGGCGACCTGGTGGTCGCCGTGGCCGACCGCGTCGAGGTGGCGGCACCGGCGCTGGGCGCGGTCCGCAAAGCGGCGGCGCGCATGCTGGGCCTGATCAATGCGGGCATCTTCGAATTCGTCTGGGTCACCGAGTTTCCGCTCTTCGAGCGCAGCAAGGAAACCGGGGAGATCACGGCCGCCCATCATCCCTTCACATCGCCACGGCCTGAGGACATCGGACTGCTGGACGATCAGCCGCTGAAGGTCCGGGCGCGGGCCTACGACCTGGTGCTCAACGGGACGGAGCTGGGCTCGGGAAGCATCCGGATCCACGATCCCGAGCTGCAGCAGCGGGTCTTTCAGGGCCTGGGCATTTCGCGCGAGGAGGCCGAGCGCCGCTTTGGCTTTCTGCTCACGGCGTTCCGCTACGGCGCGCCACCGCATGGCGGCTTCGCCTACGGCCTCGATCGCGTCGTCATGCTTGCGGCCGGCGAGGAGACGGTGCGCGAGGTCATCGCCTTCCCCAAGAACCAGCAGGCGGAGGAGCCGATGACCGACGCGCCCGCACCCGCCGAGCCCAAGCCGTTGCGCGAGCTCGGGTTGCAATTGTTACGACCGCCGGCCCCGCCGACGCCGTAACGATCATCCGGTCCTGTCACAGTCGCTGCAGCGCCCTGTTACGAATCGCATAACGCCGCGCCACGGGCTACGTAAGGTACGCAATTTACCGTAGTCGTATGGACGCCACTACTCTCGCCAAATCCGCGAAAGGCCTTATCCTCGCTTCCGGTTTGATCGTCGCGTCGACCGTCGTCGGCGCCGCCCAGGATGCGCCGGTCCCGCTGGGCACGACGGCAACGGTCGCGCTCAATAGCTGGTACGTCACGCCGCCGTCCGGCCAGGCGCTCCTGGGTGGACACGCCTTCGATCTCACCGGTGGAAACCTGATCCTGCTCGCCAACGGCCAGAGCGTCAGCTTTACGGGCTCGTATGCGGGCGTGACAGGCGCCTACCTGCTGCTCAACTCCTCGAATACGTACTCGTACTACGTGGACAGCGCCGTGGGCCAGGTGGTCCTGACCTTTAGCGACGGCACCACCCAGTCGACCGACTTGATCGTCGGCACCAACCTCCGCGAATGGCGGATTAGCGCCGGCGCGACCGTCAGCAGCTTGTCAACAACCGGTAACGCCGCCCAGGTCTGGAGCGGAACCGCGCAGCCGACCATGGGTGGCGGAACGGCCGTCATCGACATGCTCAGCATCCCGGTGACAACTGTCGGGAAGACGCTCACCACGGTGACGGTGACCGACACGAACGCCTTTGGCGCGCTCCACATCCAGCTCGCCGGCCTGACCGTGGACTTCACGCCGCCGGCGCCGGCGCCGACCCCGACCCCGACCTGCACGATGAACGACCACGCTGGCAAGACCTCGGCGGAGAAGGCCCAGAACGTGCCGCACTGCATCGCGAAGGGTGAAGACACGAAGGCCGACACTTTGGCGGCGCCGCTCAGCACGAATTGACGCCGACTGATTCAGACCGTTGGCAGAGGCCCGGTTTTCCGGGCCTTTTGCTTGTTAATGCGATCGGTAAGGGTACCATTCGAAACCCGTCACGCTAGTTTTTCGCTCCCGTTACGAACTCCAATTCGGCGCCAGCTAACGCGTAAGGTACCCAACTTAGAGTAGGCGACATGAACTCGTCCATCTTCGTCAAGTCCGCCAAAGGTCTCATTCTCGCGTCCGGTTTGATCGCTGCCTCGAGCGTCGTGGGCTATGCCCAGGACGCGACGGTGGCCCTCGGCGCGCAGGCCACTGTCCCGCTAAGCTCGCTCTACGCGAATGCGCCCACGGGCTCCGCGAGCCTCGGTGGGCACACGTTCGACCTCAGTGGCGGCAACCTGGTCTCGCTCGGTAGCGGCGAGTCCGTTACCTACACCGGCTCATGGAGCAACGCGCAGAGCGTCTACCTGCTGCTGAACACCATGAACACCTACTTCTGGTACGACCAGTCTGTGGTCGGCAACGTGACGCTGACCTTCAGCGATGGCACGACCCAGAGCACGGACCTGACGGTCGGCGGCAACATCCGCGAGTGGCGGACCGGTGCCGGCAACACCGTCACCTGGACCAGCGACCCGGCGACCTCGTATGTCTGGAGCGGTAACGCCACCGATGGCTCCGCCGCGACGATCGACATGCTGACCATCAACCTGACGGGCAGCACCAAGACGATCACCAGCGTCGCGATCAACAACACCAACGGCTGGGGCTCGCTACGCGTCGACCTCGCCGGCCTGACCGTTGACCCGCAAGTTGCGCAGACGCCGAGCTGCATCCGTCCGGGCAACTCCTGCAACACCGATGCCGCGATCAACAGCCAGGCATGGAAGTGGCAGCCGGTCCTGCCAGGCGCGACCAACGTCAACCCGCACGCCAAGAACGCCGACAAGACCAACAACGGCCACAAGGCGCACTAGACAAGTCAACGTCGGGAGAGGCTCGGCCAAGCGGCCGGGCCTCTCTTCGTTTTCAGGCCAACATCGCCGCCGGCATGCGGTAGACTCGCGGCGTTGCCTGTGCCCGTCCCGCCGGTCTTCGTGCTGGCCATGCTCGTCATCCTGCTGGGCACACAGCTCGCCTACCTGGTCGCCCCCAGGGCGCCCCACTACCTGGTCCGCCTCGGGCTCAGCACCCTCGCCGTGCTGGTCGGTGAGGGGCTGGGGATAGCCGGTGTGGGGGCCCGTCTGGCGGTCGGCGAGTTGCACCCGATCAACGATCTGGCGGTGCTCGCCCTGCTCCAATGGGCCGGCACCCGGTGGATCAGGCGTGAACAGCCGGTTTAAGCCGGGGCGTAGCGCGGTAGAACTTGGTCAATATCCCATGACCGAAACGGTCTGGAGGATTGGGTAAATGGTCTGGCAAGTTGGAGTCCTGCTCGTGGGCGTTGGGTTCCTTTTGCTCAGTCTCTTTGCCTCCTTCACCCTCCTGAACATGACGCGCAGCCTGCGGACCATCGAGTCCATCCTGACCCTGACGCTCGACGAAGCCCGGCTGGCGCTCCCGGAACTCCGCCACAGTCTGCAGCAGATCGACGACATGGTCAGCGGGGTCAACGATAAGTTCACCGCCGCCGACCGAGCGATGAATGCCACCAGCGCCGCCATCGGCGGTTGGCGCGATCGTGTGCGCGACGCCTTTGGAGGAATCGGCCGCCGCCGCAAAGCACCGGCCGGCCAACAACGGGAGGAATCATGACAGAAAGCCGAGCTCGCCACCGGCCCGCGACCGCCGGCCACGAGGTACCTGTCGCAGGCGCCTACGTCACGGAGCTGAAGCTCCCGGCCGTCGGCGATTATATCGTCGTCGCCAAGCGGGCGGCGGCATCACTCGGCCTCGTCGTCGGGTTCTCGCTCCAGGAAATCGATGACCTCAACATCGCGATCAGCCAGGCCTGTGAGAGCGCCTGCGCCGCCGCCGCCGAGCAGTGGGGGAGTGGCAACGGTCAGCTGAAATTGGTCTTCAAGAGCCAGCCGCGGCGGCTGGAGGTGGAGGTCCGGAGCGTGCCGCCGCGAGCCGTCGAGCAACACGCGCGCCGAGCCCGCCGCGAGGCCGAGCTCGACTATGAAACGATTGGTTTGAACATGATCCGGCTGTTCGTCGACGAACTCCGCTACCAGGTGGACAGCCAGACGGGCAGTATGCGGATGAGGATGGTCAAATACCTGATCGAGTAGAGAGCCCAGCTCCCGCCCGAACGACCGTTCGACCGAATCGCGACCTCGTTCGCCGCCTCTTTCTCAACTACCAGAAAACCAAGGACCCCCAGGTCCGGCAGCAACTCGTGGAGCTGTTCAACAACCTGGTGATCTTCCTAGCCAAGAAATTCAGCAACCGTGGCGAGCCGCTCGAGGACATCGTGCAGGTCGGCTATATCGGCCTGCTCCAGGCGATCGAGCGCTTCGAGCCTCAGCGGGGGCTGGAGTTTTCCACTTTCGCGACGCCGACCATCGTCGGCGAGATCAAACGCTACTTCCGCGACA
>VBHO01000097.1 GCA_005882045.1 Chloroflexota bacterium
GATCGAGAGGTCTGCCGCATCGGGGAAACGCGTGAAGCTGTAGCCGACAACACCGAACCGAACGTACCGTCCCGCTCATACTGCGTCTACTATTTCTGGGATGAAAGTCGCGCTGCCAGCCCGTCCGCCCGTCGACGGCACGACGGTAATCGTCGGTTTGGGGCTCACGGCACTCACGCTCGCTGCCTGGGCGGGCGTCCTGGCGCAGGGGCACCCCGGCAACGGCGCCAAGGCCGGCCCAATGAGCACTGGCGGTCAGCTCGGGGCGCTCACTGGTTTCGTTATTGCCTGGCTGCTCATGATGGCCGCCATGATGCTGCCATCGGCTGCGCCCCTGGTGCTGCTTTATCGAGTTGCGGGGCCGGGCGCTCGCGCGATCAACACGGTGTTCCTCGTGGCTGGCTACCTCACGGTCTGGGCGGCCTTCGCTGTCCCTGTTTTCGCTCTTCAGCAGGCCCTGATGATGGCCGCCTCCAATAGCTCGTTGGTGTCACGGTCCGTGCCTTATGCCGTGGCCGTGGTCCTGGGGCTCGCGGGGCTCTACCAGTTCACACCGCTGAAGGAGGCGTGCTTACGGCAGTGTCGCAGTCCTCTCGACTTTATGATGCAGCGTTGGCACGGCGGAGGGCCCGTCGCTGCCATGCGACTGGGTTTCGAGCACGGTGCCTACTGCGTCGGCTGCTGCTGGGGGCTGATGGCCGTGCTGGTGGTAGCCGGTTCGATGAGCCTCGCCTGGGTCACGCTGATCACCCTGCTCGTTTTCGTCGAGAAGGTGCTACCGTTCGGTCGACGAGCCGGCCAGCTCTCTGGTGGGCTCTTCCTGTTGCTGGCTGCAACCGTAGCAATCCGTCCGGACGTGGCCGGCCTGCTGCGTGGGGCCGGCATGGGGATGTAGTCGGGCAAGCGAGAGGAGCAAAGGAGGAAAGATGGCAACCCAGGTCGCGACCAACTGGAAACTGAAGGGGATGGTGCTGATCGCGTGCAATTGCGATTACGGCTGCCCCTGCAACTTCAACGCGCTACCCACCCACGGTCACTGTGAAGGGGGCTGGGCCTGGCACGTGCAGGAGGGGCGCTACGGGGATATCGACGTGAGCGGCCTCAGCTTTGCCGTCGCGGCCGACTGGCCACAGGCGATCCACCAGGGGAACGGAGAGGCCGCGGTGCTGATCGACGAGAAGGCCAACGAGGCCCAGCGAGGTGCGGTGCGGACCCTCGTCTCGGGAGCCGCGGGCGGGCCGTGGGGCATTCTCAAGAACACCTGGACCAAGGTCCATGAGCCACAGTACGTGCCCTTCCAGGTTGAGCTCGCTGACCAGCGTAGCCGGGCGAAAGCGGGCAACGCGTTCGAGCTCGAGATGCAGCCCATCAAGAACCCGGTCACGGGGGTTGAGGCGACGCCAAGCGCCGTTCTACCCCAGGGCTTCGTCAGCAAGAACATCCAGTTGGCGGCGTCCAAACTCTTTCGCGTCCAGGATGGCGTGCGCTACGACCACAGCGGCCAGTACGCCGCCGTCGGTCCGTTCGAGTACAGCGGGCCCTAAAGCCAGCGTCAGCGCTCGAACATAACGGCATTCGCATCGAACCCGGGCACCTGGCTGGCCGTCTTGCCCGGAAAGATCTCGAGCTTCAGGCTGCGGGCGGCCATCAGCTGCACCAGCACGGTGCCGATCACGCCGGGCGACGCTCGGGTGCGAATGTGAGGGACATAGGCCTTGCCGTCCCACCGCAGCCCGGTGGTGAGTGAGTACGTCTCCACGAGACCGAGCTCATATCGGACCGGACCGGTCGATTCGGTCACGGTAGCGGGATCGGGCGAGTTGCCGATCACTGCAAACTGCCGCGCCGTTCCCTGGTAGTTGCCGATCGAGACGTCGATCTGGCCGGGGTCGTTCCCATCGGGGACCAGGGCCAGGTGACCATCCCAGTAGCCCTCGTTCATGGGGTTCAGTCCTCCATACCCTCCCGAGCCGACGCGGAACCAGTTGCCCACCAACCGTGCATCGATATCGAAGTCGATCTTGCCCCACCGCGGCGTGGCATCGCGCTCGTTGAGCGCCAGGAGCTGGCTCCGCAGCGGCTCTTGCGTGTGGTCGAACAGGTCGGCCATGTGGGTCTTCCAGACTTCGGCTGCCGTGTACTGCGCAGGGTTGATAAAGCCGGTCAGCGTCACGTCGTCGTCCTCCACCCAGACGTCGATCCCATACGCCGTCGGCAAGCCCGTATACCCGATCAGTTCGCCGGCCTTGACCGCATAGTTGGGATCCTTGGTCTGGTTGGCCGGCAGCTCGCCGATCGCGTCACCGAGTCCACCGGCGAACCGTATGAGGTTGCTGAAGCGAACCCGAAAGGTGCACGTGGCCTCGATCGTCACGGCGTCGTCGTCATACGTGGGGGCGTTATTCTGGCCGTTCAGACGGACCGTACGGGTAACCGTCGAGATGTTTCCAGTGAGTGGCGCGTAGACCGGTGTCTGATACGGCGGCGCGGCCACCGCCCCTTTCGTATAGAAGTAGCCGTGGTCGATCGGCGTCACGTGGCCACCGGCCTCCAGACCCATCGGCTGGATGAAGGCGATGTCGTTGAGCGCGATGGGGGAGGCCGTCAGCGTGCCAGGCCCCTTGCCTTTGCATCCCGATGAACCGCGTCCGTTGTTCTTGATGGCGCTGTTATCGCAGCCGGTCGCAGTCATCGAAGCGCACGGAGGAAGACTGCTGCCGATCTGAGGCGGGCGCGTGTTGGTCGGGGTCAGTTGGGTAGGAACCGGGATCGAGGCCGTCCCGCACCCGCCGATCATGATCGCCGCCAGCAGCAGAACGACTGACCGGACCGGTCTCGACATCCCTGTGTACGCCGCAACGGCTGCGCAGTCGGATCCTTCGCTTTTGGTCTGCAAACTAGGCAACGGGTCGGCCCAACGTTTTGCCCCGGGCGAAGATAATTTGACCAATGGGCGATGGGGTGCGGGAATACGTCAGCGCCATCGACCCGCGGTACCGGCCCTTGTTCGACCGCCTCCAGCGGCTGGTCCTCGAGATGCATCCCGACGCCGCGGTGGTGCTCTCCTACAAGATCCCGACCTACAAGGTCGGGCGCCGCCGCCTCTTCATCGGCGTATGGAAACATGGTGTCTCGCTTTACGGCTGGGACCAGGGCCGCGACGCTGGGTTCATCGCACGCCATCCAGAGCTCAAGACGGGCCGAGGGACCCTACAGCTTCGCCCCACCGATGCGGATCGGATCGCCGATGATGAGTTTCGCGACCTGATCCGCGCCGCTCTTGACGCCTGATCGAAATTTGATCTCGCGATGACCGGCAGTCGCTCCTACAATGTCGTTGATGGCCAAGGTATCGCCCGAAGACTTCCCGGATCCGGTCAGTGACGCCGCGCTGGCTGACAAGGCGGGCAAGAGCCGCGCCATCCTCGCCGGTGGCTGTTTCTGGTGCGTAGAGGCCGTCTACAAAAACCTCGACGGGGTCTCGTCCGTCAAATCCGGCTATGCGGGCGGCACGGCCGACACCGCCGATTACGAGACGGTTTCGAGCGGCACCACGGATCACGCCGAATCCGTCGAGGTCGTGTATGACCCGAGCCGAATCTCGTACGGGCAGATCCTGAGAGTCTTTTTCTCGATCGCCCACGACCCGACGCAGCTGAATCGTCAGGGCCCGGACACCGGTCGGCAGTATCGCTCCGCGATCTTCTACGCCGACAATGAACAAAAGCGGGTCGCCGACGCCTATATCGACCAGCTGAACAAGGCCCACGTCTTCGACCGGCCGATCGTCACCGAGGTCGTCCCGCTGGAGGCCTTCTTCGAAGCCGAGACCTATCACCAGGACTATGCGGCTCGAAACCCGTTGAACCCCTACATCGTGATCAACGCGCAGCCCAAGGTGCGAAAGCTCCGCTCCTACCAGGCGGCCAAGGAAAAGGTCAGTAACCGCTAGTCCGGCGATCCGCCGCTTGTGTGTTTAAACCAAGTTGCCGGGCTGCGGTTCGGTAAAACTGGATGTTGACTACTTGGATTGCCATCGTCAACAATGGTCAATCACGCATACGTCCGCGCAATAATGCACAGGAGAGAACAGGCCATTGCCGTTTCCGAGCCGCGACCGTTTGTGACCGCTCTCGATTCGACCATCTCGCTGACCGAGCTTCGCGAGCGGCTCGGCGACCCCGCCCTGACAATCGTCGACGTCCGGGCACTGCCTGCCTACAACGGCTGGCGCTCGAGCGCCGCGGCCCGCGGGGGTCACATTCCGGGGGCGGTCGCGTTTCCGATCGCGTGGCTGGAAAGCGTCGACAAGCCCGAGGTGGAACGGCTGCTGCAGGCCAAGGGCATCCTTCACGCTCGAGAGGTGGCCCTGTACGGTGATCGCCCGCAGGACGCCCTGGCGCTCAAGACCAGGCTCGCGGACCTGGGCCAGACCCGCGTCCGGATCTATGAAGGCGGCTGGGCCGAGTGGGCCGCCGATGAGAAGCTGCCGTCCGATCGCCTCACCAACTACGACAAGCTCGTCCACGCCGATTGGCTGCGCCAGTTGCTGGACGGTGGACGGCCTGAGGCCGCGCCGGCCGGCCCCTTCAAGCTCTTCCACGTCAACTTCGGCGTTCCCGAAGAGTACGAGGAGAACCACATCCCAGGGGCGCTGTATCTCGACACCAACCGGCTCGAGAATCCGATCGACTGGAACCGCCGAACCCCAGGGGAGCTGGACGAGGCTATGCGCTCGTTCGGGATCACCCGGGATACCACGGTCATCCTCTATGGGCGAGACACCGAAGGCCACGCCAACGAGAAATGGCCAGGCCGTCGAGCCGGGCAGATCGCTGCCTGCCGCGCGGCGCTGATCCTGCGCTACGCCGGCGTCGACGACATTCGCCTCCTCGACGGCGGATACGACCACTGGGTCCAGGCCGGAAATCCTTTGGAGACGGTCCTGGGCGAAACGGTGCCCGTCCCGTCGTTCGGTGTCCAGATCCCGCTCCGGCCGGAGGTCATCATCGACATCGACGAGGCTAAGCAAATTTTGTCGGACCGGGAGCACGCCGCGCTGGTGAGCGTGCGCACCTGGCGGGAGCACATCGGCGCGGTCAGCGGCTACAACTACATCGGCCCGGCCGGCCGCATCGCCGGGGACGTCTGGGGGAACTGCGGCTCGGATGCGTATCACATGGAGCACTACCGCAACGTCGACAACACGATGCGTGCCTACCCCGAGATCGCGGCCAACTGGGAGGGGGCGGCGATCACTGCCGACAAGTGGGTCGCCTTCTATTGCGGCACTGGCTGGCGCGCCAGCGAGACCTGGTTCTACGCTTACCTGATGGGGTGGCCGCGGATCGCGGTGTACGACGGCGGGTGGTTCGAGTGGAGCAAGGATCCGATCCGGAACCCGATCGAGGTGGGGGAGTCCGTAGCCATCTAAGGAAGTACCTTTGGGTAAGCGGATACAAAAAGACCCGGGCACTCGGACCCGGGTCTCTGAGCGTGCGACCTAGTTAGGCTTTGACCGGGATCGGCATGATGCCGAGCTGCGTCAGGGTCTCCACCATGTCGAAGTACAGGCGACAGTCGACGACCAGGTCATTCTCGAACCTGATGAGCTGAACGCCTACTCCTGGACGACCCAGGGCCGCTGACGATTTCGTGATGAACGGTCATGCGTGCATCGGGAAAGCCTTTCAGCCAACCGGTGATGTAGCCACCGATGGCAAGTTCCTTTGAGCCCTTCTAAGGCCTCTTGGCCCAGCCCCCGAGCGGACCTCACGCAGAAAGCGATAAGGAAAGGCGGCCGCCGCCCTCAACCCCCCGAGGGGGTCGGCGGCCGCCCCTCACGCGGTATCGGCTAGCGGACTGACGCGACGGGCGTCAGAATCTCCGTGAAGTAGATTTCGAAGGCTTCGGTTTTCGCATCGCGGCCGGCAAACTTCTTGATGGCCTCCGTGCGCAGGGAGCTGACCAACGTCTCGCTCTTCTGGAGGTCGTACTCGGTGTCCCAGACCGACCCGGCGAGGGCCATGCCGGACTGCCGGTTGACGAAGAACAGCGCGGTACGCGCGCCGGACTGCGTCGCGATTACGGGCAGGATCTTGTCCTTGAAGTTGTCTACGGCTTCAGAGACGTGCGCCGGGTCGCCATGGACGGTCGTCAGACGCGCCCACGCGCCCGCCATCGGTGGCTTGAAGCGCTCCAGCAGCGCGACTTCGCACTCATCGTCCTCGACGATACTGGCGCCGATCCCAGCAAACACTTTGAGCGCCTGGGGGCGCACCTGGCCACGAGCCTCTTTCATCGTCGCTTCGGTGTCCCAGTAGGAAACGCTCAGCGCGTCGCCGCTCTTCCGATTACCGACGAGCGTCACGCCGGTGAAACCCCGTTGCTTCTTGAGCAGGGGCAGGATGTGTTGCGTCCAGACCGTGATGGTCTCTTGGACCCGGTTCGGATCGCCCTTGAGACGGACGACGCGGGCGTAGGTGGTGGCCTGATTCTGTGCTGCCATTCGATATATCTCCTTGTCCGACCTGGCACGGCAGGTCATGACTCGTGAGGGATCGACTTAAAGGACCATGCTCAGGTGCTGAGCGAGGGAGGGACGTCAAAGCGTCCCGAATGTGCCTACGGCAACCATACCCATACTTCAGCGAGTTCAACCCCCGCAACCCCACCCTAGACACTCGCGGATTCGAGTGCTATACCTGTTGGCGGCAGGTTCGGCACGTAAATAGGAGGTGCGTATGAGGCGCAGGGTTGCCGTCACCATCAATGGCGCCAAGCACGAGCACGAGGTCGAGCCTCGGCTGTTGCTGGTGCAGTACATCCGCGAACTGGCGGGGCTTACCGGGACCCATGTCGGCTGTGACACCAGCAACTGCGGGGCGTGCACCGTCGAGGTCGACGGGCATAGCGTGAAGTCCTGCACCATCTTTGCCGTCCAGGCGGACGGGGCGGAAATCACCACCATTGAGGGTCTGGCAAAGGGATCGACCTTGCATCCCCTGCAGCAGGCGTTCTGGGACGAGCATGGCCTCCAATGCGGTTTCTGCACGCCCGGCATGATCATGGCGGCGAAGCAGCTGCTCGAGCGCAATCCCAACCCTACCGAGCGCGAGATCCGGGTCGGCCTCGAAGGCAATCTTTGCCGCTGCACCGGCTACCACAACATCGTCAAGGCGATTCGGTGCCGAACGCAAGGCGCCGGCCGCCGTTTCCTGACTGAAGGAGAGGTGAGATGGCGGTTTCACAATTGATCGGCGCGTCCATCAAGCGCCGCGAAGATCCGGAGCTCGTCACGGGAAGTGGAGACTTCGTGGACGATCGCTCACAAACGGCGCTGGCCTACCTCTATGTTGTCCGCAGCACCCAGGCGCACGCCCGCATCGACGCGATCGAGACCTCAAGGGCAAAAGAGGCATCGGGGGTCCTCGCCATCTGGACCGGCAAGGATCTCATGTCGGAGTTCCAATCGCCGCTGCCGGTGACCACCTCCTTTGTTCCGGAGAAGAAGTATCCGAACCACTACCCGATCGCCAGCGATCGTGTTCGCTACGTCGGCGAGCCGGTTGCCGTGGTCGTGGCCAGCAGCAAGGCGGCGGCTGAAGATGCCGCCGAGCGGCTGGATATCCGTTACCAGCCACTACCACCGGTGCTCGACATCGAGGCGGCCCTCAAAAAGGACGCACCCGTCCTCCACGATGACATCGGCTCGAATATCGCCTACGACGTGAAGCGGACCGGTGGCGACATCGAGGCGGCCTTCCGCGATGCCGACGTTCGCATCAAACAGCGGATCATCCAGCAACGCCTGATTCCGGTGGCCGTGGAGGGCCGCGGCGTGGTGGCGGATTATAAGAAGTTCGCCAAAACGCTGACCGTCACGTCATCCACCCAGATCCCGCACTTCGTCAAGATCTGGCTCGGTGTCATCCTCGGCATCCCCGAGAGCAACGTCCGAGTGATTGCGCCCGATGTCGGTGGCGGCTTCGGCTCCAAGATCCGGGTCTACCCGGAGGAGATCCTGGTCGCGCTGGCCTCCCGCCGGTTGGATCGCCCAGTCAAGTGGACCGAGGATCGCAACGAGAACATGAAGGCGACCCACCATGGGCGCTCCCAGATCTGGGACGTCGAGATCGCTGCGAAGCGGGATGGCCGGCTGCTCGGCGTTCGAGCCACCCAGTATCTCGATCTCGGCGGCTACTGCAGCCAGTTCGGCACCTTCCAGGCGATCGCCCTGCTGATCGCCCAGGGCCCCTACAAGCTGCCCGCCTTTGACGGCCGCGGTGTCGGCGTTTACACCAACCGCACGCCGACCGATGCCTATCGGGGTGCGGGTCGCCCGGAGGCGACGCATTTGATCGAGCGTGTCATGGACCTGGTGGCCCAGGAGATCGGGATGGATCCGGTCGAGGTGCGCCGGAAGAATTTCATCGCGCCCAGCGAACAACCATTCACCAACCTGCTCGGGCTCACCTACGACTCGGGCGACTACCGCATCACGCTCGACAAGGTGCTCGAGCTGGTCGACTACCCGAAGTTTCGCAAGGAGCAGGCGGAGGCCCGCAAGCGCGGCAAGTACCTGGGCATCGGTTTTTGCACCTACCTGGAGATCTGCGGCCTTGGACCGTCGGTGGCCACGACCGCGGCCGCTGGCATCGGCTTCTGGGGGATGTCGGTCGTCAACCTGCACTTCACCGGCAAGGCGACGGTCATCATCGGCAGCTCGCCTCATGGCCAGGGCCACGAGACGACCTTTGCCCAGATTGTGGCGAATGAGCTGGGCTTGCCGTTGGAGGACATCGACGTCGTCCATGGCGATACCGCGATCGGGCCGATGGGTATGGACACCTACGGGAGCCGCAGCGCCTCGGTCGACGGGACGGCGGTCTACCTGAGCTCGGTCAAAGTTCGCGAGAAGGCGCGCAAGATCGCCGCCCACCTGCTTGAAGCCGCCGAGGCCGACATCGTCTATGAAGACGGCAAGGCCTTCGTCAAGGGAACGCCGTCCAAGGCGGTAACGATCCAGGAGATCACGGGCGCTGCCTTCCAGCCGCACCGGCTGCCGCCGGACATGGAAGGCGGCATGGAGGCCACCACGTTCTTCAATCCGCCGAACTTCGTGTGGCCCTTTGGCGCCCACGTCGCCGTCGTGGAGATCGACGGCGAAACCGGTGCCACCCGAGTCGTTCGCTATGTTGCCGTCGATGACTGCGGTACGCGGATCAACCCGATGGTGGTCGATGGCCAGCTACACGGTGGCATCGCGCAGGGCATCGGCCAGGCGCTCTTCGAGGAAGCCCTCTACGACGAGACCGGCCAGTTGAGGACCGGGACGCTGGTCGACTACATGATCCCTACGGCGCCTGACCTGCCGTCGTTCGAGACGGCCGCCACCGTCACTCCGAGCCCGACCAACCCGCTGGGTGTCAAGGGCATTGGCGAGGCCGGCACGATCGCATCGAGCGTCGCGGTCATCAACGCGATCGTCGATGCGCTGTCGCCATTCGGCGTCAAGGACGTCGACATGCCCGCGACCCCGGAAAAGATCTGGCACCTGATGAACCGCAACGGAGGGACAAAGCGATGATTCCAGCCTCGTTCGATTACGTCGTGCCACGCACACTGCAGGAGGCGGTGGCGGAGCTGGTCCAGCATGGCCAGGAGGCAAAGGTCCTGGCCGGCGGCCACAGCCTGATCCCGCTGATGAAGCTGCGCCTGTCGACGCCGTCCTTCCTGGTCGATATTGGCCGGATCGAGAACCTCAATTACATTCGCGAGGACGACGGGCACATTGTGATCGGCGCGCTGACCACCCATCACGACATCGAGCTCTCCGAGCTGCTCAAGCAAAAGCTGCCATTGTTGACCAGCGCCGCCTCGCAGATCGGGGACCCGCAGGTGCGCAATCGGGGCACGATCGGTGGCGCCTCCGCTCACGCTGACCCAAACGGTGACTTCCCCGCGTGCCTGCTGGCCCTCGATGCCGAGTTCACGGTGGTCGGCCCCAAGGGGGAGCGCAGCATCGCCGCCAAGGATTTCTTCGTCGACACCTTCACGTCGTCGCTCGAACCAAACGAGATCCTTCGCGAGATCCGGATCGCGACCCCGCCGCCCGGCAGCCGGGGCACCTACCTGAAGTTCAGCCGCCGCTCGCAGGATTGGGCGATCGTGGCCGTCGCCGCCCAGGTACGGGTAACCGGTCACGAGGTGACCCAGGTGGCGGTCGGTCTCACCGGGATGGGGAGCCGGCCGCTACGGGCGTCGGGCGTCGAGCAAGCGTTGCGCGGTAAGGCCGGGCACGATGACGAGCTTCGTCAGGCGGCCGAGCGAGCCGCCGAGGGCACCGACCCGCCGCAGGACCTGAACGGTTCGCCGGATTACCGCCACCACCTGGCACGGGTGCTGACCCGGCGCGCGCTGGAACAGGTCACCGCGCACCACTAGGAAGGGGAGAGGGGCGGCGGCGCCTTGCCGCCGCTCTCTCTAAACTCTGCTCATGCAGGACCTTCCCGTTTCGTCGATCGAGGATGTGGAGCAGGCGCTGCGGGCGCATCGCTACGTGGCCGACCGCAGCCTGGCGACCACGATCTTTCTGGCCCTGACGCTCGACAAGCCCCTCCTGCTCGAGGGCGAGGCGGGGGTGGGAAAGACGGAAGTGGGCAAGGTGCTGGCCGACATCCTGGGCACTCGCCTGATCCGGCTGCAGTGCTACGAGGGGATCGACGTCAACAACGCGGTCTACGAATGGGCCTATGCGAAGCAGATGCTGCACATCCGCCTGCTCGAATCGGCCGGCGCCCAGCGCGCCGAGACCGAGCGCGAGATCTACAGCCACCAGTTCCTCGTCAAGCGACCGCTGCTGCAGGCGATCGAGAGCGACGGCACGACCGCGCCCGTGCTCTTGATCGACGAGATCGATCGCGCCGATGACGAGTTCGAAGCCTTCCTGCTCGAGCTGCTCTCGGATTTCCAGATCTCGATTCCCGAGATCGGCACCATCAAGGCCGACAAGCCACCGGCCGTCATCATCACCTCGAATCGCACCCGCGAGATCCACGACGCGCTCAAGCGCCGCTGCCTCTACTTCTGGATCGATTACCCGACGGTTGACCGTGAATACGAGATCATCACCACCCGGTTGCCCGACGTCCCGGTCAAGCTGGCGCGCCAGGTCAGCGCCTTTATCGGGGGCGTTCGGGGGCTCGAGCTCTACAAGCTGCCGGGAATTGCCGAGACGCTCGACTGGACGAGATCGCTGGTGGCGCTCGGACAGACCGAGCTCACCGAAGCCGCGGTGCAGTCGACGCTGGGCGCCATCGTCAAGTACCAGGAGGATCTCGAACGGCTGCGGGGCGCGGGCTCGCGGGAGCTCCTTGCCCGCGCCGTCAATGCCTGACCCTGGCATCGTCCTGACCCGGAACTGGCTGCATTTTGGTCGCATCCTTCGCGGCCTGGGCTTCGATGCCGGGCCCGCCCGCATGCTGCCCTTCTTGCGCGCCCTGACCGTGATCGACCTGCGCCGCCCCGACGACGTCCGGACCGCGGTGCACGCCCACTTCGGCCGTCGCCGCGATGAGCTGCCCCTCCTCGATCGCGCGCTGGTCGCGTTTCTCCGGGCCGAGGCCCCGTCCGCCGGCGGTTCGGCGTCGGCGGAGACCGAGAGCGAACGAGGCGAGCCACTGACGCTCACGGGCCGGCAGCTCAGAGTTCTCGATGAGGGCGAGGACGCCGAGGGCGCCGAGGAGCAAGAAGTAGCCAGCTACTCGCAGGCCGAGGTGCTGCGAGTGAAGGACTTTGACACGCTGACGGAGGCCGAGATGGCGGAGGTCCGGCGGCTGATCC
>VBHO01000264.1 GCA_005882045.1 Chloroflexota bacterium
GCCAGAACCGCGTCGGCTCGGACGGGACGCGCGGGTCGGGCTCGCTGTATGCCATGGGTTTGAACTACAGCCTGACGGGCGTCTTCTATAACCAGAAGCAGGCGGCACAGATCGGCATGACTCAGCCGCCGAAGACCCTCGCTGAATTCGAATCCTTCCTCGCGAAGGCAAAGGCGGCTGGGCTCTTGCCGATCATGGAATGGGGTAGCGCGAAGAGCGGCATGGGCCTCGCCTTCCCACTACAGGCGCTCATGGCATCGGTCGGCCCCCCGCAAACCTGGAGGCGGCAAAGCGTCTCGAGCAGTGGATCAAGAATGGGTACTTTCCTACGGACATCAACGCCATCGAGTACACCGACTCGAACGCGCGCTTCACAAAGGGCGAGGGCGTTTTCACCTTTAACGGTGATTGGGAGAACGCCGACTACGACAAGAATCTGTCTGGCAACACCGGCTTCTTCGTGATGCCTCCATCGCAGGCGGGCGGCAACCCGGCGGCGATGTCGGCGCCCCTGACCTACGGCATCGCCGCCAAGGCGAAGCACGCTGACTGCGCCGCCTTCTTCTTCAACTGGGTCGCGTCGAATAAAACGGCGCGCCAGATCGACGTGACCGTCGGCGGGTCGAACCCGGGCGGGCCTGCGGGTTCATCGGTCCCGTCCGTTACGGCGGGGTCGGTCACCAGCCAAACCTTGGCCGCGGGCAACGTCATCGGCAAGGCGGGGACCTCGATGGACTTCATTGCCAACGCGACAAGCTCGATCTTCGCGCAAGGTTGGACGCCCGAGCTCCAGAAGATGGTCGGCGGCAAGCAGGATGCGGCCGGTCTGCTCAAGGCGGTTCAGGCGGAGTACAAGAGGGAACTCGCTGGGTAGTGCTCGAGCCCAGTAGGGCGGTACCTCGGCCGGCCGCGTCCACGGGCACGCGCCGGCGCGAGGTGCCGCTCGCTGCCTCGCGACTCTTGCCCGCCTTGCGGTTCCGCCAAGAGGTCGTCGTCGGATGGCTCTTCGTCCTGCCGGCGCTCCTGATGTACGCGATATTCGTGCTATGGCCGCTTGCGCTGACAATCCAGTACTCGCTCTATCGCTGGGATGGCGTCGGTCTTGGGACGTGGGTCGGGTACTCGAACTACGTCGCGGTCCTAACCGTGCCGGATCTTCTCGAGACGATCTTCAACTCGTTGCGGTTGGCCGTCTTCTTCAGCCTGATCCCCGTGAGCCTCGGGCTCGTCGTCGCGAGCGTGATTCACCGCGTGGCGACCGGTGCGCTCGGCGCGACCGCTCGGACCGTGCTCTTTCTGCCCCAGGTCATCCCGCTCGTCGCGGCGGGAATCATCTGGGGCTGGCTGCTGGCGCTCACTGGCCTCGTCAACGAGATTCTCACGGCGATCGGGCTCCACAACTTGGCCAGGGCCTGGCTCGGCGACTTCGATACGGCGCTTCCCGCAGTCGGGATGATTGGCGTCTGGGTACTTTCGGGTTTCTGCACCGTGCTCCTGCTCACCGGCATGAGCAAAATCGACCCCGCGCTCTACGAATCGGCGAGGCTCGATGGCGCCGGTTGGTTCACCGAGTTCAAGGCTATTACTGTCCCGATGCTCCGCTATGAGATCGCGGTCTGTCTCACCGTTACGGTGATTGCAGCGCTCGCAGCCTTCGACATCGTGTACATCTCGACCGGAGGCGGACCGGGTCACGCGACCGCGGTGCCTGGGCTCCAGATCTACATCCTCGCCTTCGTCGAGCGCCAGGTCGGTCTTGCCTCCGCCCTCGCCGTGTTGCTCATGCTGCTGGTGTTGGCAATCGTCATCCCGCTGCAATGGCTCAGCCGGGAAAGTCCGCGATGAAGCCGGCGCGCTTCGAGCTCTACGCCGGCCGGACGCTCCTCGTCGTGGCGATGGCGATCACGCGCTGCACCCCTCGGGAACAGTGCCGAGCGGGTTGGCATGGCCGGCCGATCCGCAATGGGGCAACTTCATCGAGGCGTTCAAGGTAGCGAACATGAGCGTGCTCCTCGCGTCCAGCACGTTTATCGTGCTCGCGGTCGTGCCGGCGTCGCTCGCGATCGCCACCATGGCCGGCTTCGCCATCGGACTGCTTCGCATCCCCGGCTCGCGCCTGCTTTTCCTCTTGTTTGTGTTCGGCCTTACGCTTCCGTTCGAAGGCATCATCATCCCGCTCTATTTCCTGGAGCAACAGATGGGGATCCTCAACACACGGTTCGCGATCGTGTTGCCGCTTATCGGCCTGTACATGCCCTTCGCGGTGTTCTGGATGCGCGCCCACTTCATCAACATGCCCGCCGAGATCTCGGATGCGGCACGGGCGGACGGCGCATCAACGTGGGATCTCTTCTGGAGGATTCATGTTCCCCTGGCGCGGCCAGCCATCGCATCGCT
>VBHO01000200.1 GCA_005882045.1 Chloroflexota bacterium
TTCGGCAGTAATGCACCGGTTGCCCGCATGATGAAGGACAGGCTGGCGAGCCCCAGCACCAACGCCAGCGCTAGCGGGCCAGCCATAACCCAATCACGGCGGCCCCAGCCAGCGGAATGCCGGGCGGGGTAAACGGCGCCAGCGCCAGGGCGACCGCGGCCCCGCCGATGGCGCATCGAACCGCGTGACGCCCAGACAGCATCGGCCAGAGCAACGCCACAAAGCCGGCCGGAAATGCCGCATCGAGCCCGAGCCGTTTCGGGTCGCCAAGTACCGGGCCGAGCAGCGCTCCGATCAGGGTCCCGAAGACCCACACGACATAAAGGAGGGCACCGGTGACCAGCAAGGTCCGGCCATCCGGCCGGCCAGGCTCACCGGCACGAACCGACATCGCATAGCTCTCATCGATCGAGAGCTGGGCCAGCAACGACCGCAGGAGTCGCGCGCCGGGAAGCGATGGCGCCACCGCGATCCCGGTTGCGATGAAACGAAGGTTGAGAAGCGCGCCGGCGAAGATCGCGGTCAGCACGCTGCCGCCCGCGGCAATCACGCCGATGGCCGCGAACTGGGCCGACCCGGCAAAGACCAACACCGACATGAGCACGACGGACCAGGCGGGCAGACGCGCCGCAACCGCGAGCACCCCAAAGGAGGCGCCAAAGACGAAGACTGCAATGGCGATGGGCGCCGCGGCAAGCAAGATCTGCCTCATCGACCAGTTGGGGCGCATTCCCGCCATTAAATAAGAAAGATGCCGGCGCACCGGCGCCGACATCTCCAGTTCGCGGAAGGGATGCGCTCTATCGAGTGCCGACCGGTACCTTCTCCAATACCTTGATCGACTCCCGGATGAAGGCCGGGATGTCGCTTGGCTGGCGCGAGGTCACGAGGTTCTTATCGACGACGACGTCCTGGTCGACGACGTTTGTCCCAACCTGCGAGAGGTCGTCCTGGATTGTGATCCAGGCGGTCATCTTGCGTCCCTTGACGACGCGCGCCGTCATCAACAGCTGTGGCCCGTGACAGATGGCCAGCACCGGCTTGTCGTCGTCGAAAAACGCCCTGGTGAATTTGACCATTCGCGGATCTGCCCGAAGATGATCCGGCGAGTAGCCGCCCGGGATGAACAGCGCATCGAACTGCTCAGGCCGCGCCTGGTCGATGCCGGCCTCGGCCTTTGTTACGACCTTGCCTTGCTTGCCGCGAAGTACTTTGCCCGACTGCAGGCCCACGATCGTGACCTGGTGACCCTGGTTCTTGAAGGCGGCGTACGGCTGTTTGAACTCAGAATCCTCGTAGTCGACGTCCAGTACACAAGCAATCCTCACAGTGATACCTCCCTGTGCTTATTTGCTGTTACCGGTCGCCCAGCCTACTGCGCTAGGTCCGATATCGTCAAGCTGGTACTGGCACTAGCATTTCTCCGCCAATTCCGTATTGTTTTAAGGGATGCTCCGCCGCTACCTGCCCTACGGAATTGCCATGGCCACCGTCGCCCTGGCGGCTGCCGCGATGGGGCTTATCGCCTGGCTCATGCATATCCCGCGGATCGAAACCTTCCTTCTGGTGTTTGTGCTACTGGTCGGCGCGATCGGCTGGCGCTACGGCCGCGGTCCGGCGATCGTTGGCACGGTGGCCTTCACCCTCGTGTCCGATTACTACTTTCTCGCCCCGCAAAACGCGCTCCGGATCGCAAGCCTGAGCGATGCGGTGCGCTTGCTCACCGGGGTTCTCGCCGCGGCGGCCGTCATCTGGTTCGTCCACGTCAGTCGCGGTCGGCAGGTCCTGCTCCAAAAGCGCAAGGACTTGCTGCAAGACGTCTCCCCCATGATCCTCCGGAGCCTCGACGCCGAGGAGATCCTCGACACGGTGGCCGACGCCACGCTGCGGGTCATCGATTACCAACATTTCCGCCTCTACCGCTGGGATGACGCGACCGAGCGCCTGGTGCTGGTCAAATCGGTCGCGCGGGCCGACCCCTACACCGACATCGACTGGCACCTGGTGACCCTTTCCCTCGGCGAGGGCATCACGGGAATTGCGGCGCAGACGCAGCACTCGCTGCTGGTTCCAGACGCGAGCCGGGACTCGCGAATGGTCTACCCCGTCGGCACGGTGCCGATCGAGGAGAGCATCCTCAGTGTCCCGATGGTGACCCGCGGCCGGCTCTTTGGCGTGCTGTCGTTGGCTCGCCTCGGCGTTGGATCGCTTAGCACGGAGGACATGCGCCTGATGGAGTCGATCGGGGCGCAGACCGCACTGGCCCTGGCCAATGCCGAGCAATATGCTGAAGCGGAGCAGACCATCAAGGCCCTCGCCACCATCGAGGCCCTGCAGCCGGGGGACGGCGCGAGCGGGGATTCGGAAATCGACGCCAGGATCCTGCAGGGTTTCGACGACCTCAGCCAGTCGGACCTGGCGACGCTGCGCGTGCTGCAGGCGGATGGACGCTACCACGTCGGCGCCACCGGCGGCCGGCTGTGGCCGGCGGACGACCCGCCCACCGGTGGTCCCCTGTCAGCTGCGGACGTCGCGTGGCTCGCCGATCCGAAGGTAACCATCTATACAGCCGACCCCGAGACGGATGCCAGGTTGCCAGAGTGGGCGCGCGGCGGCACCAGCATGGCCGGGGTCAAGGCGAGCGTCTTCCTTCCGATGCGGGCGGGCCAGCGGCTGGTGGGCTTCGTGGCCCTGTACTGGCGACGGCCCCGCTGGTTGCGCCCCGGACAGCTGCGTCGATTGCAGCTGATCGCGGCCCAGGCCGCCATCGCGCTCGACACCCGGCGGGCCCTCGGGCGGGAGCGCAGTCGGGCTGAGGCATTGGCGGAACTGGAGCGGGCACGACGCGAATTCATGCAGATCGCCTCCCACGAGCTGCGTACACCGCTGACCGTCATTCGCGGCTATGCCTCGCTTCTGGAGGAGGGGTCCCTCGGCCCCATGCCGCCGGCGGCCCAGCGCGCACTGAAGACGCTGCTGGACAAGTCGAGCGAGATGCGCGCGTACGTCGAAAGGATGCTGCTGCTGGCCCGGCTCGAGGACGGCGCCGCTCCGCCGCAGATGGCCGCGCTGGACTTGCGGCGGGTGGTCACCGAAGCCGTCGACCGGGTCCAGCCCCAGCTGCAGCTGAAGCAAGGCACGCTGCGGGTCGAGCTGGCACCGACGCCGCTCACCGTGTTGGGTGATCCGGAGCGGCTCGCCACCGCGGTCGATAACCTGCTGCAGAACGCCGTCAAGTTCTGCGACGGACCGCCGCGGATCGAAATCAGCGGCAATCGCCAGGATGGGAAGGTCCACCTGGTGGTCAAAGACCACGGGATCGGCATCCCGGCCGCCGTTCGGACGCGGCTGTTCGAGAAGTTTTACCGGGTCGAGAGTCCGGAGCTGCAGAACGCCGCCGGCAGTGGGATCGGCCTCTACCTCGTCCGGCAGGTGATCGAGGGCCACGGCGGGCAGGTTGACGTCGACAGCCAGCCCGGCGAGGGCTCTGCCTTCGAGATCGCCCTCCCCGCCGTCACTGAGCCTGCCTAGCCCGGGGCCTCCCCGAGCAAGACTGGCGGGGTTTTCAGGTTCCCTCTTATATGGCGAGCCCTGCTGGCCGGGCCAACGAGACTCCGGACGCCTCCCTCGAGATCCCGACCGAGTGGCTGATGCCCGGGCTCGACCTCGAAACCGTGCGCGAGGCCCAACGGCCCGACACCACGGCCACCCTCACCAGCGAATACCTCGCCCTGGCCGGCGTCGAGCTGGTGGTCGAGCGGCGCTGGTTGCGGGAAGCCAACTGGCGCCAGATCAAGCAGGCGATCACCCGCGGCTACATCTATCGGAACTCGGCGGTCCAGGTGACGCTCCGGGGCGAGCGGCGCGAACACGAGCGGCGCGGTACCAAAGCCGCCTGACCAGCCCAAAAGCCTCCTCGCTCTTCGTGTGACGGCGCGTCGCTGTTACAGTCAGCTACGGCATGAAAACGGTGATGCCGACTGATCCACCGATCAATCAGGCGCCGCCGGACCTCGATCCAGCGAGCGACCTGCCGCGCGGCTTCTACGAGTTCCTGCTGCCGCTGCACCGTGGCTTCACGCCACGCCAGCAGGAGCTCGCGGCTCGGCGCCGACAGGTGCTCGCCGAGGCCCATCGCGGTCACCTCCCCAACTATCTGCCGCCCTCGGAAGCGACTACCGGCAGCTGGAAGGTCGCGCTCCCCGGTTGGTGCCAGGATCAGCGCAACCAGATGACCGGCCCCGCCGACGACGCCGAGCTGGTCGTCAAGATGCTCAATTCCGGGGCGCCGGGCGTGATGCTGGATCTGGAAGATTCGGTGGCCAACGCCTGGCCCAACATCATGGCCGGGATCACCAATATCATCGCGGCGCTTCGCAGCGAGCTCACCTACTACGACAAGAAACGCGACCGCGAAGTGTCGATCAACCAGAGCAAGACCGTGACCTATACGCGGCCGCGTGGTCTCCATCTCGAGCAGGCGGGCGTCATCAAGGGCGAGCGCATGGCAGCGCCCCTCTTCGACGTGGCGATGGTCGCCTACCAGGTCGACCCAGCCAAGCTCAAGCACCCGCTCTCGATCTACATCCCGAAGTCAGAGTCCGCCGACGAAGCGCTCTGGTGGCGAGACCTGTTCCGCGCCATCGCGCAGGCGCGCGGTTGGCCGCAGGACTACATCAAATGCATGGCGCTGGTGGAGTCGCATCCGATCGCCTACCAGATGGAAGAGTTCGCCTACAACCTGCGCGAGCACATGATGGGCCTCAACCTGGGCCGCTGGGATTACATGGCCAGCCTGATCGACTTCACGCTGCAGGACCCGAACTGGGTGCTCCCCGATCGAAACACCATTCCACATGACGTCGCCTTCTTCCAGGCGCTGCGGGAGGTCATGCCCGAGGTTTGCCACAAGCGCGGCATGCTGGCGATCGGCGGGATGACGGCGCTCTACCCCAGCCGCGAGGATGCCGAGCTCAACGCCCGCGCGCTCAAGGTGCTGGAGCAGGACAAGAAGAACGAGGCGAACAGTTTGATGGATGGCGCCTGGACCGGGCACCCCGACCAGAACGAGATCGCCGTCAACCAGTTCCCCTATCCCAATCAGCTGAACGCCCGGCGCAAAGACGCCGACATCCACCGCGACCTGCGACCGAGCCCGCAGGGTGTCGGCAAGCGGACGTTGGAAGGAACCCGTGCTGCCGTGCGCACCGTCATTCGCTACCGCAACGGCGTGCTGAACGGGAAGGGCGCCAGCTTGTTGGACGGCTACATGGAAGACCTGGCGACCGACCGCATCTACCGCTACATGATTGCCCAGCGGACGCTGCACAAGGTCCGGGTGCCCGACGGCACCGGCCGCGAGGTCACCCACTCACCGGAGCTCGTGTCGGAGCTGTTCGATGAGGAGCTCGATCGCCTGTTGAGCGAGACGCCAAAGAACGGCGAGGCCTCATCCGCGGATTCGTATCGCAAAGCCCGGGAACAGAGTGAAGGCATGATCCTCGGCGTCCTCCAGGAGCAGGGCGCCCCGATCAAGTAAGTTCGCTCCGTTTCGTGACGGATTCCCGGCCCTTACCGTTACACACTGCAAATGCAGGCGCAGGCCCAGCCGCCCGCCGATCTTCTGCCAGTGCAGCGTCAGGCCACGCTCGCGTACCGTGCGCTGCGGCTGTGGGCGGGGCCCCTGCTGCATTCGCTCTTTCGCATCAGAGTTGAAGGCCGCGAACACATTCCTACTGACCGCAACTATGTGCTGATCGCCAACCATCTGAACTGGCTCGACTCCTTCGCCATCCTGGCGACCTTTCCGATCGAGCCTCGCGTACATTTTCTTGGCGATACGACCATCCTGGTGACCCGCAAATTCCAATGGGCCATGGTCAAGAGTGTCGGCGGCTTCATCCCGGTCAGCCGCAAGTCCCACCCGGACACCGTCCTCTTCCATCACGCCAACCAGTGCTTGCAGCGCGGCGGCGTCCTCGCCATGTACCCGGAAGGCAACTACGGCGCGAGGGAAGGCGAGGTGATGTCCTTCAAGAAGGGCTTCGCCCATTTCGCGACCGAAAATCGTGTTCCGGTCCTTCCGGTTGCACTATCCGGGACCCAGGATCTCTGGCTGCGAAAGCCGGTGCGGCTGATCGTTGGCGAGCCCATTGAGAGCGACGGGCAGACCGTCGAGTCCCTGGTGACGCTCGCAGAGACCCGGATGCGGGCGCTGGTTCCTCCCTACCACGACCCCGGCGGGGTAAAGCTGCTGCGCAAGCGCCTGACGCACCTTTTCTAAGAGTGCGCCGTTATTCGGGCGGATGAAATCCTGGTTCATACAGCTGGCCGGTGCCCTCCTGGTGCTGGCCTTCGCGCTCACCGTGGGTGGGTTTGTCATGGTCCTCCGCGCCCAGCAGGGCGGCCTGGCGGCGACCATGGCGGCCGCCAACATCCGGGCCGTCAGCCCCGCGGATGGCGCCGTGAATGTCCCGCCAAGCGGCGAGATCCGCGCCGATTACAGTAGCCGGCCGTACCAGGACCCGACCATCAAGGTCGAACCGCCAGTTGGGGTCACGCTCGACAACGCTCACTGGGACGGCACGACCTTCGTCCTGCATTACACCGGCCTCCGTGAGAACAGCCTCTACCACGTCGAGCTCGATCAGGACGATTGGACGGGCAAGGGTGAGCACAAGCAGATCAAGGTCCGGTGGTCGTTTCGAACAGGGTCGGCAATCAGCGCAACGCCAACCAGCTCAGCTTCGTCGACGGCTTCGGCGTCGCCTTCGGCTACGCCGACGACCTTAGGCCCCCTCATCTGGTACCGCGGACCGTCGAATGATCTGCACGCGGTGGATTGGACCGGAAAGCAGGTCAAGAATCTAAGCCCGGATATCGTGATCCAATCGCCAGACGGCTTGCTCCTCTGGCGCCGTCCAAATAGCCCGGCCAGCACCAGCGTGGTGAACGACTTTGACGGCAATCCGGTCGGTTCGGTCGTCGCCCTCGACCAGTCAATCATGTGGGCCGATGACAGCCGGCAATTGTGCGGTCTGACCAAGGAGTCAACGGGTTCTTACGCGCTCGAGATGCTCAGAATTAACGGCACACGCGACCGCATCGGAGCTATCAGTCTCACCCCAGGAACTGCTCAACTCCCTGTCCTCGCTGCCTGTAGCGTCCTGACCCACCGGGCCGTCGTGATTGGCGAGACGCCAGGGTACGCGTGGAGCCTGAGCATGATCTCACTCACCGACGGCAGCGTCCTTTATCAGCACATCTACCCGAATCCGCTTGCGCGGATCGTCGCCAGCCACGATGGGCAGTACATCGCCGAACAATACGGCGGCAATGCGAACGCCGGTCCGGCGGTCCTCATTCGTCAGCTGCCGAGTGGGACGACCGTCGGGCAATTTTCTGGAATCATCGTCCAGGGATTTTCCTGGGACGGCTCGCTTGTGGTCGGCTACACGTTCGGCAACCCGAGCACGCAAGAGGCCCAGGTCTACCGCTGGCGCACCCACGAGGTGGTCTGGCACCAGTGCATGTGCCCCCACCCGAATTGGCTCGCCGTTCTTCCACAACCTGGCGGCTCCAACGTGGCCGTCGTCGCCACCACGGACGACGGCACGCATGTGTCGTTCAATATCGTCGACATGAGTGGGCGGCCTGTGCCGGTCCCGATCGCCTCCACTCCGATCGAGACGGCGTTCTAGGATCTGCCTGACCGCAGGATGCTCCACGCTACGTAGACACCCAGCACGCTCGCCAGCACGAAGCCCCCGATCAGGATCGCGCCGGTCTGTGGATCGCTGCGGACGTGGTACGCCGACACCAAGACCGCGAGGGCGACCACGAAGGCCGCGGCGACGATCCCCAACACCATCCGGTTGGCGATGCGTTCCAGCCGGCGGAGTAGAGGGTCGAATCCCGACGGTCGGATGGCGATTTCCGTATCGCCGCGTTCCAGCGAGCTCAGCAGTCGCCGCACCTGCTGGGGCAGTTCCACCCCGAGGCGCGCCAGATCGATGCCAGCCTGGCCAACCGCTCGTCCCCAGCCCAGTGGCGAGAAATGGCGTGCCATCATGCCGCGGGCATAGGGGACCAGCACGGCGGTGAACTCGAATCCTGGATCGAGCCGGGTCACGAGGTTTTCGTGCATGAGTACCGTTTTGAGCAGCAGCGCGTATCCGGCTGGAAGGTGCAGCCGGTGGCGGCGGACCACCCCGAGGACATCGTTGACCACCGGTCGCACCGCGATCTCGCCCACCGGGCGGCCGTAGTAGCGGGCTCGCAAATGCTCGACGTCCCGTTTCAACGCCGCCCGGTCGA
>VBHO01000140.1 GCA_005882045.1 Chloroflexota bacterium
GAGGGGCGTCTCATCCTGCCAGTCTCCAAGGGCGAGCTCTTGACGCGTCAGTGCTTGTGCCCCAACGGCGCGGGCGACCGCTTCGCCGGACGGCAGGCCGGTACCCATTCCGCGCTGCAGATCACGCGCGGCAAGTGAACGGTACGCGCCGACTTCGACCACGCCGGTAATCGATTCCGGAAGTCGAATGAGGGATGTCGGCAGCTGTCCATCGATCGGCTTGGCGCGCTGCGCGGGGGAGTGGTCCGGCACATCAAACAGAAGCGCCCAATCGATCACGTGTTCCGGCGCGAGCGGCCGGAAACCGGCCAGATCGGGAAAGACGGGAAAACGCTCGCCGCCCGGTCCGAGTTGGTAGTCGCCTTTGACCTGGGAATGGCCATAGCGGTACGCGGCGTCGGCAAACTCGACCGGGATGAACGGGTCGCCCGTGAGGTGATAAAAGCGCAGGCCATCCTGGAGAACACTCGTCGTCATCGCGTTGCCAACCAGATTTGGGAGGAAATCATTGAGGATGACCCACTGGTAATGCCAGATCAGCGCCCGGCGAGCATCGTCGAACAACTCTGACTCGGGAAGGCCATCCGACCTCAGTCGATCGACCAGGCGGTTGTGCGCCTGAATAAACGCGACCTGGAGGCCCGTCATGAAGGCATGGACATCGTTTCGCGGGTCGCCAATGAGCGCCATGCCCTGCTGGTTGCGAGGCAGATCGCGACCGCCAACGCTCAGCAGCAGCTTGGCTGGATCTGTCTGATCGAAGAGATAGGGCGCACCGACCGGGCCGGCGCCGTACAGCACCTCGAGGTTCGCGCGAGGCGTGCGCGCGTTACGCAGCGTGTTGATGTCGCCGTGCAACCGTAACGGCGATCGGTCGGCGGTCAGGTCGTGGGCCACGTACTGGCCGAAAAAGGGCTGGCCGGCTTCGATGTGGCTCTCCGTGTTACAGGCCCCGCCATCGCAGAGGCTGCCTTCGATCCCAAGGGCGAGCAATCGATCGTCGTCGAAGCGAGCTGCCACCAGGTCCGGGAACATGCGTCCATAACGGCTGCCCTCCGTGAGCGACGCATCGACTGTGCGGCCTGGGGCGAGGCACGAATCCCGTGACGGATGGGCGACTTGGGGTCGGGTAGCCGTGGGCATCACGTCCGACTCACACCAGCGACATTTTGTAGACGAACCTCGCCGTGCGCGATGAGGCGACCCGTCTCATCGGTGATATCGACCCGCCATAGTTGTTGGGTTCGGCCCTGGTAGAGGGCCGTCGCTTCGACGAGCACCCGCCCGGCCGCGAGGGATCGGAAGTAGTGGGTCGTGTTGGTGAGTCCGACGGCGACCTCGCCGCGTCCGCGAACGGCGGTGCTTGCACCAAGGCTTGCGGCACTCTCGACCGCTGTCGAGTAGACGCCGCCATGCACGATTCCCCATGGAGTGAGATGGTCCGGTCCCAGGTCCATGTGGCCCGTTACACGGGAATCGGTGACCTCGTCGATGATGAGGCCGGCTGCGCGGACGAAGGCGCTCGCATCTTCCAGCGAGTCACGGTCGAGACGGGGGCCGGCGCTCGTGGTGGTCGGAGTGGTCATCGCATCGGTCATAGGAGCAAGGATAGCGCCGTGATCACGCAACAGCGGAGACTCCGCGTTTATGCGGCGATGTCGTCCGCTTGCGGCGTCGTGGAGATTCGGCGTCCGCGGAAGGTCGCGAGGGCCACCAGGAAGCCGGCCAGGGCGATGCCCGACGCAACTTCAAAGGCCGTCGCATAACCCGCCGTGACGGCCACTGTCCCCAGTATCGCGATGCCCAGCGAGCCGCCGAGCTGCCGGCCAACGTTGAGCAAGGCGGCGGCCAGTCCGGACTCGGTCGGGGTGATCCCTGAGATGGCGACGACGCTGGTTGAGACGAACACCATTCCGAGCCCGACGGCGAGCGTCAGGAGCGGTCCGAGCACGTGGGAGGCGTAGTCGGCATGCACGCTGATGCCCGAAAGCCAGAAGAGCCCGATGGCCACGAGCAGCGCCCCGATGGTCATCGGCGAACGAGGGCCGATCCGCCCGACGAGGCGCGAGGTGATGGCGGCGCCAATGACGACGCCGAGCGCCGTCGGAAGAAACGCGAGGCCGGCCTGCAACGGCGTGAAGCCGAGCACGTTTTGCAGGAATAGCGTCAGCAGGAACAGCATCCCGGAGAGGGTTGCGCCCACTGCCAGCGACAGGGCATAGGCGCCCGAGCGATTCCGATTGCTGAAAATTCGCAGCGGCATCAAGGGCTGACGGCTGCGTGCCTCGATCGCGACGAAGATAACCAGCAACCCGAGGGCGACGCCCAGGCTCGCGATCGTTAAGCTGTCACTCCAGCCATGCGTGGCCGCCCGCGATAGCGAGTAGACGAGCAACGTCGTCCCCGCGGTGACCGAGAAGGCGCCTGGAAGGTCGAGCCGACCGGACCGCCCTTTCGTCGCCAACAGCACCCGAGGGGCGACCAGCGCCAGCACTACGCCGACAGGAACATTGACGAACAGGATCCATCGCCAGGAGAAGTAGTTGGTGATGACGCCACCGAGCAGAAGACCGAGCGCTCCGCCGCCCGCGGATACGGCCGAGTAGACGCCCAGGGCGCGGTTGCGCGCCTTGCCCTCGGCAAACGTGTCGGCGAGTAAGGACAGGGCCGTCGGCGCCACGATGGCGCCGCCGATTCCCTGCGCCACGCGGGCGATGATGAGCAAGGTGGATGTGGTGGCCAGCCCTCCGGCCAGGGAGCCGATGGTGAAGAGGAGCGTGCCGGCCGTAAACATGCGGCGCCGTCCAAAGAGGTCGCCGGCGCGGCCGCCGAGGAGAAGCAGGCCGCCGAAGGCGATCGCATAGGCGTTGACCACCCACTCCAGATTCGTCGAGGTGAAATGCAGCGACCGCTGGATCGAGGGCAGCGCGACGTTGACGATGGCCACATCGAGTACCACCATCAGCTGCGCAACCGCGATGACAGCGAGCGCCAGGCCGAGGTTACGGGGTCGTGTTGTCATTCTGTTTTCCTCCTTAGATGGTTGGTGTTGGATGCGCGAGCCGAAGGCGAAGGTATTGGTTGATGCCGACGAGACGGAACTGGAGACGCTCGTAGCGCGGAAAGGCCGGCGCCGCCGTTTCGTAGTCGATGACCTCGGGGTCGACCAGGGTGTAGTCCGTCCCGCGGTAGGTCACGATGCAGCCGCCGGCCGCCAGCACATTCCGGTACCATGCGGCGTCGTCGCCAAAGGTCCGCGGCATGATGAAGCTGTCGCCCAGGGGGCGCATCCCCAGGGGCGTGGTGTACGCCCGCCCGGACGAGCGACCACGATGGTGAAGGACGCCCACGATGGGGTTCCATCGCCGCCCCGCGATCAGCAGGACGGCAGGATTGATGAGGCGAGCGGCGAATCGGGCCGCGCGTCGAGTGCGTGGCCCCAGCGTGGTCGAGTGGATCGCAGGATTTGCATTCATGCAACCCAGACGCCGTAGGGCGCGACAGTGTGACATCGGGCGCTGATGTCACATTCCTGGCCGCAGCCCCGTCCTAGTCTTGATGCAAATCGACGCTCAAGAGCGGTTCAACGAGGCCTGGTCGAACTATCGCGGCTTCCTGCTCGACGTCGCGTACCGACTGCTGGGCAGTTACAGCGAAGCCGAGGACACGGTGCAGGAGGCGTTCACCAAGCTGCTGCGCACCGACCTCGACCCAATTGAAGATGTGCGCGCCTGGCTCGTGGTCGTGCTGAGCCGGATGTGTCTCGACCAGCTGAGATCGGCGAGGGTCCGACACGAGACTTACGTTGGGCCCTGGTTCCCGGAGCCCCTGATCCAATCGGACGATCGGTCCAACGACCCGGCGGAGATCGTCACCATGGACGAGAGCGTGCGACTGGCGTTGCTGATCGTTCTGGAGCGTATGTCGCCCGCCGAGCGTGTCGTCTTCGTGCTCCATGACGTCTTCGAATTCCCGTTCGAAAAGATCGCACCGATGGTCAAGCGGTCGCCGGCTGCCTGCCGGCAGCTCGCGAGTCGCGCACGTCGGCAGATCAATGAGGAGGCCGCCTCACCGCGATTCGCCATCGATCCGACGGTGCAGCGGCGGGTCGTCGACGCGTTCATCGCGGCCTGCGCCGGCGGTGAGCTCACGTCGCTGCTTCCGTTACTGGATCCTTCCGTTGCCGGATGGGCTGACCTGGGTGGGATGCTGCCTCCGGTGAGTCAGCCAAACGTCGGGCGCGAGAAGGTCGCCCAACAGGTGATGCGATTCTTCGGTGTGGGCTCCGGCACCACGCTGACCGCACAGGAGATCAATGGCGAGCCAGGAATTGTTGCAGTGCTACACGGAGAGGTCGCCGCCGTGCTGGCGCTGACCGTCAAGGACTCACTGATTACACGCGTCTACGTCGTCGGCGACCCGCGCAAGCTGGTTCACGTCAGGCGCGCGCTCGCTGCCACAGGTCTGCTGCGAGCCACACGCAGCCAGCCATGACCAGCAGACCATGCGCGACGCGCACCGGCTGGGTTCCGAAGAACTGTGGGATGTAGAGCGCAAACCCGAGGGCGAACGGAACCCCGCTCCATTTGGGGAAGACGCGAGACCTCCACACCGCGGTTGCGACAGTGATGGCGCTAACGCCAATCGCGAGCAGGCCGATCAGGAACATCGCGAGCTGGGGTCCGCTCCGCACGACCTCCACGGCCTTCATCAGGGATTGGTTACGGCTGAATAGTGCCAGCTGGCCGATCGCGTGGAGGCCGAAGGCCTCGCCACCGTAAAAAGGCAGGGTCAGACCCACACCAACCAGGCCGACGACCAGCGCCCAAAATGCCGCGTGATCAACCGTGGTGTCTTGCAGCGTGAGGTACAGCGCCAGGAGCCCCAGCATCAGCAGCGTGAAGCCGATCATGGCGAGCATATGGGCCACGACCCACGCGGCCGAGGCAAAGGCCGCAGCCCCCTGCAGGGTTGCCTCATCCGAGAATGGCCGGATGGCCGCGTACAGAACAAAGAGGACACCAGCGGCCGCCAGGGCCGCCGCCCCGAGACGGATACGGAATACCGTCGATTTCGTTTGCGGTCGGCCCACGTCACTATGATGCGCGTGATGAGTGAGTCGAAGCCGGCGAAGAGCCGCGTCAATCTCAGCAAGCAGATGGCCGAGATCGTCCGCCTGCGACAGGAGATGAGCGCCAAACCGCCGGAACAGCGACGAACCACAACCAGGGCGGTGGCGCGGATCCTGGATGACGTCCATCTCGAGGGACGGATGGGAAAGTTCGTGGTCGAGTCCGACGAGCCGCTGGCGCGCGGTGGAACAGAGCAAGGCCCGTCACCGCTCCAATACCTGATGATGGGGACGGCGTTTTGACTGCTGACGCAACTGGCGCGGTTCGCGCCACTCTACGAGGTCCCGATCGAGGACGCGTCGGCTGACGTTCGGGCGACCTTTCGAAACACGGAAAAGTACGACGTCGACGACGCCCCGGCCTATTTCGAGGAGGTAACGATCGCGCTTTCGATCGCCAGTAGCGCAGCCAGCACCCACGTGCGCAAGCTTGTGACCCATGCCGAGCGTGCCTGCCACGCCGCGCAGTCACTCAGCCATGCCGTGCCGGTCTCCCTTCACGCGACCCTCAACGACCAGCCGCTATCTTGATCGCCGATGGGTAAGAATTTCGTCGGTCGGCTGACGGCGGGTGAAATCCTTATCGCGGACGGAGCCACAGCCACCAACTATCAGCAGATGGGCATGGCGATCGGCGTGGCGCCTGAAGAGTGGATCTTCGACGAGCCCGATAAGGTCCGCGGTCTTCATCGAGCCTTCATCGAGGCGGGTAGTGACATCATCCTGACCGACACCTTCGGGGCAACGTCGCTGCGCTTGCGCGAATCGCGATATACGGGGCGCGCGTCCGACCTGAATCGCGCGGCCGTGGCACTGGCCCGCGAGGCGGCGTCGACGAGCCCCGGCATCCTGGTGGCCGGCTCGATGGGCCCGACGGGCTTGCTGATGCAACCGTTGGGCGAGCTGACGCCGGCGGCGGCCGTCGATGCCTACGCCGAACAAGCCGCGGCGCTCAGCGAGGGGGGCGTGGACGTGCTCCTCCTGGAGACATTCTTTGCGCTCGACGAAGCCGTCGCCGCGATCGAGGGTGTGCGGCGCTCCAGCGCCGTGCCCCTGGTCGTCTCCTTCAGCTTCGATCGGGGAACCCGCACCATGATGGGCCTGAGTCCGACCCGTGTCGTCGAGGCGATCGGTCCGCTCGACGTCGCGGCGATCGGAGCCAATTGCGGCCGATCCCTGGAGGACATGGAGCAGGTCGTTCACGAATTCACCGCGCTCAAGGCAGGCATTCCGCTTTGGATCAAGCCAAACGCGGGGTTGCCGCGCATGGTTGGCGACGTCGCCCACTACGACACGGACCCGGCGGAGATGGCGGAGTTTGCACGGCGCTTGATCGACGCAGGGGCCCGGGTGGTCGGGGGCTGCTGCGGCAGCTCGCCCGAGCATGTCCGTGCGATCGCCGCCTCGGTGTATGATCGCCGCGGCGTCGGAGGACGCCTCCAGGTCCGCGGGCAGGACTGAGTCCACGTAGGCGACATCGGCGTCGGAACGGAAGGACCCTCCGCTAGGGTGTTTTCTGCGGCTCGACCGCTTCCATCAGCAGGATGGCGCCCCGGCCGCCGTCCACAGCTGCCATCGCGCTGCATTGCACCCGGCACATGAAGCGCTTGCCGCGCCGGTTGGTGGCGTTGACCGTGACCTCCCGAAAGCCGTTGGCACTCTTGATCGCGTCGTTGATCGGTGCCACCAGTTCGCTGACCGGCAACCCGATATCGAGGGCCAGCAGCGGCTGGCCCAGCGTTTCACTGGCGCGCACGCCCCAGAGTTCCTCCGACTGCTGGTTCCAGAGCTGAACGCGAAGGTCCTTATCGAGAACGGCCACACCTGTTTTGACGTTGGCCAAGACCTCTTCCATGAAAACATTGATATGGTCCAACTGAATTCCACGCTGCTGCATTTCCGTGTTGATCGTCTCCAGCTCGGTGTTCGTCGACTCGAGCTCCTCGTTCATGGTCTCCAGTTCCTCGTTGCTCGACTGCAGCTCCTCGTTGGTCGTCTCCAGTTCCTCCACGGTGGACTGAAGCTCCTCGTTGGTCGTTTCCAGCTCCTCATTGGTAGCCTGCAGCTCCTCGGAGGTCGTTTCCAGCTCCTGCTTGGAGCGCTCCAACTCACGATTGACACGGTTGTAGCCCGTGACGTCGGTGAACGCGATGCTGGCTCCCAGCAGGCTGCCATCCTTGTCGATCAGCTGCAACACCTTGACATCGAAATACTGGGCCTCGCCGTTCGCCGTCCGCCGCTCGACGTCGCGCGCCTCCACCGGGCGCCGGTCGCGGTAGGCCTGGTCGATCAGCGAACGCAGTTCGATTGGCCGGTACGAAACCTCGAGATCCTGCAACGGCCGCCCGACGTCCGCGACAACGAGGCTGAAGACGGAGCGTGCGCGCTCGTTGATAGCGATCACGATGCCGCCAAGATCAACCACCAGTTGGGCGACCGGCAGGGCATCGATCATCAGCTCACGCAGACGAGCCTGACGTGTCGAATGGCCGGCGGGGTCGAGGGTACCGGCCTGGGTGGCGGCAACCCGCTGTTCCCGGGCTCCGACCCTGGGTATCTTGTTGAAGATCCGCTGCTTCAAGTCGACCGGGACGAAGAGCGTGTCACGGCGAAGGAGCATCTCAGCCTTGCCCAGGAACAGGTATCCCTTTTCACTCAGGGCGTAATGCAGGCGGGCCAGGATCCGCGCCTGGGCCTCAGGCTCGAAATACATCAGCGTGTTGCGGCAGATCAGCAGGTCGATGCGGGAGATCGGCGCGTCTTGCACCAGGTCGTGACGCCCGAAGATGATCGAGCGACGTAACTCGCTACGAAGGAGGTATTGGTCGTCGCCTTCGCGCTCGAAGTATTTGTCGCGCAGGCTCGCCGGGACCTCTTCCAGGTCCTTTGCCGCCGCCCTGCCCTGCCGTGCGTGGCTTAAGGCGTCATCATCGACGTCCGTCGCGTAGATCTTCGTCCGCTCCCGGTATTCGGAGGGGCCGAGCACCTCGGCGAGGAGCATGGCGACGCTGTAGGCCTCCTCGCCGGACGCGACCCCGGCACTCCACACCCGGATCGGCTCGTAGGGGGCTTTGCCCTCGATGATCCTGGGCAGGATCTCTAGTCGCAGATACTCCCATGCCGCGGCGTCTCGAAAGTAGCTGGTGACGTTGATGAGGATCGTATTGAAGAGCGACTCAAATTCGTCGGGATTCGCCTGGAGGTAGTCGAGGTACGCGCCGTGGTCATTAAGGCCGACGTGCGTCATCCGCTTTGCGACGCGGCGCAGGAGGGTTGTTTTCTTGTAGCCGCTGAAATCGAAGCCGCGCGTCTCTCGCAGATACTGGAGCAGGCGCTCGAAGTCGGGGCCCTCCGTCTCTTCGGTCACGTCGCCATCTCCTTCATCACCAATGTCACGAGCGCCGACGCGATCTCGTCGAGCGGAAGGATGAAATCGGCATAGCCTGACCTGATCGCCGCACCGGGCATGCCACTGAACTCTGCCGAAGCCTGGTCCTGGGCGACGACCGTCCCACCCATCTTCTTGATAGCGCCGATTCCCATCGATCCGTCGCTGCCGGTCCCGGTGAGCACGACCGCGATCGCCCGCTGCCTGTAGCTGGCAGCCACCGACTCGAAAAGGAGATCGGCACTCGGCCGCACGAAATGAACCAGCTCTGAGTGGGACAGGGAGAGGGTGCCGTTTGGGTTGACGAGCAGGTGGCGATCGGGGGGCGCGATGTAGGCGGTGCCGGGGCGAATGGGGTCGCCTTCGCTGGCCTGCAGTACGTCCAGCGCCGTCCGGCGCCGGAGAATGTCGGCCATCAGGCTGCGGTGCCGGGGGTCGAGGTGCTGGACGACGACGATCGCGGCCGGGAAGTCACCCGGCAGGTTACCGAGGACCTCGGTCAGGGCGGCAATGCCACCGGCCGACGAGGCCATGGCGACCACGTCAAAAACCGCACCAGGAAAGGGTCGAGTCCTTCCTCGCAGCTCAACCTCATCCGGCTCGGATGACGATAGCTCCTGGTGCACCAGATCTCCCCTTCTCCGCCCCATGCTACAACCGGATCAGTTCAGCGTAGTATCGGGGTGATGGCTCGGGTTAATGTTGCAAGCGACCCTGCCGCTGAGCTCTATTTGCTTCCGGGGGAGGTCCCCGAGACCCGCGACCTGGAAGACGCCCGCCAGTGGGTCAGCATCTATCGCGAGCTGGTCACGTTCTCGGAGCGAACGCTGAGCCGTTTGCGTAACGGGGGCGGTGATGCGGACGCGCGTGTGATGGAGACCCACCGGCGCCGGCTGCAATCGCGGCTCGAGTTCTGGGAACGCCGGCTCTGGGACCTCGCCGGACTCGATCTCGATGTGCGGCGACGCGTGCTGACCTATGCCGGACAACGTCTCACGCTGACCCGTCGCGAGGCGGAGTTGCTGGCCTTCCTGGCGCGGCGGCCGGGCCAGTTCTATTCGGCCTCCCAGCTGGTCAGCCTCGCCTGGGCCGCGCCGGCCCTGTCACCGGAGCAGCTTCGTACCTACGTCGTCCGCCTGCGCCGTCACCTGGCGAGCAGCGGCGTCCCTGCCCGACTGGTGAGTGAGCCGCGCCGCGGCTATGGGCTGGTCTTCACGGCATGAGCGCGCTCCCTCAGCGCAAGATCATCCGGCTTCCGCAGCTCGGAAGGACGCGCCGTGATGAGGGGACGTCGGGGATGGCGCTGAAGGTCCGCGGCCATCTGTCCTTGCTGCAGGGTTACGCCGACATCATGGAAGGCGTCTCCCCCCAGCTGCGGGCGATCATCCTACGGGTGATGGCGGGAAAAGCGCGTGAGCTGGGCACCATGTTGCAGCCCTTCACGGAAACAGCGCGGCCGCCGATCACCGAGTACCGCCAGGTCCGTGAGCGCACCCGGCAATTGATGCTGGATTACCGCCTCCTCCTGGAGCGTCTCCATGACACGGTGGCCGAAGCGCACGACCACCTCGACGACGCTGGAAAGAAGCTGAACCAGCCCTAGCCGTCATGGTCGAGCTGCGCGTGCTCGACGGACCCAACCTCTACTTCACGCGCCCGGCGATCAAATTGACGCTGGATGTCTCCCCGTGGCTGGCGCTGGCGCAGGCCCGCATCGAACGGCTGACCCGGCGCGCCGCTTTTAGCCCGTCGGCGAATAGTGGCCAGCCAGGGAGCGATCAGCGGCGCCGCTACGTAGCCCGCTTCGCGGTCCACCTCACGCGCACCCTGGCAGACGCCAGCGGGACCCATCTCGCCGTCCGCGGAAGACCGGGCCCCGCACCCGGGCAGATCGTGGTCGCGTACCCGTGGCGACGTCGGGGAGCGGCTGAGGCCTTTGCCCGCCAGCTGGCGCCGCTACTCACCGTTGGGCTCGACGGTCGACGCTCGGTGGATCGTGCGATCGCGGCGGCGGCGCAAAGCCTGGAGCAGGTGTCGCCGGGTGCGGCACCGACCACACTGAGCCCGACGATCCCGGTGATCGCGGTCACCGGCACCAATGGAAAGACGACGACCGTACGCTTGATTGCCCATCTGGCGCGGACAGCCGGCCATACCGTCGCCTACACGACGACGGACGGCGTCTATCGCGATCAGGCGCTGGTCGAGGAGGGCGACTACTCCGGATTTAGCGGCGCCGCCAAGGCGCTGGCACAGCCCGGTATCGACTTCGCCGTGCTCGAGACGGCGAGGGGCGGCATCCTGCTCAGGGGCATTGGCACCGATCACAACGATGTCGCCGTCGTGACGAACGTGACCGAGGACCACCTCGACCAGCACGGGATCCGCACCATCGACCAGCTGGCGGAGGTCAAGGGCACCATCACCCGGATCACTCGCCCGGACGGTTGGGATGTGCTCAACGCCGACGACCCGCGCGTCCTGGCGATGCGGCGACAGGCGACCGGACGTCCGTGGCTGTTCTCCCTCGATGCCGACCATCCGGCGATCCGCACCACGCTGGCCGAGGGTGGGCGCGCGATCTCGGTCCTCGATCGGATGCTGGTCGTCATGTCGTCGCGCCGGCACGTTCACCACCTGCTCCCCCTCGAGGAGATCCCGGTGGCGCTCGCCGGAATCTCCAGTCTCTACCTTCGCAACGCGATGGCGGCAGCCGCTGCAGCCCTGGGAGCGGGCGTTTCGGAAGAGGCCGTCGCCGAAGGGTTGCGCTCATTTGTGCTCGACCCGGACAGCAACCCGGGCCGTGCCAACCTCTTCGAGCTCGACGGCCGGGTGGTCGTCATCGATTACGCCCACAACGAGGACGGCATGCGCGGCCTGGTGGAGATCTGTGAGGGACTTCGAGGGGGGTCAGCCCGAATCTTCCTTGCGTTCGGCTCCGCGGGCGATCGAACCAACGCGATCCTGCACCGTCTCGCCTACACGGCGGCACGGGGCGCCGACCGGCCCGCCATCGCGGAGCTGCACCGCTATCTCCGCGGGCGCGATCCGAGGGACCTCGTCGAGCGACTGCAAGCCGGGCTCCAGGACGGCGGCAAAATGACCGCGCCGGTGTTTCCCGACGAAGTCGCGGCGCTTACATGGATGCTCGAGGAGTCGGCGCCTCACGAGGTGGTGGCCATCACGGCCCTGGCCCAGCGGCCGGAGATCTTCGAGTTGCTGCGATCGCGAGGCGGCAAGGCCGTGGGACCGGCGCGTCTGCGCGAACTGGTACAGCGAGCTCGGCGTTAGTTTCCCGGCGAGACGGGGAGCGCGCGGCGCGCTTCGAGATCGCGCCAGGTATCCGCGGGTTTGTCGACACAGAGGAGGACGACATCGCCGGGCCGGGCCCGGCTGAGCGCGGCGTCGATGGCGGGGCGCTCGTCGATGACGATCTCAGCGGTCTCCACCCGGCTGTCCTCGGTCGCCTTGATGCCCTCCATCACGTGCCGGGCGATTTCGCCACGCTGACGGCCGCGCGGATTGGCGTCCTCACGAACGATCAGGATGTCGAAGACGCGGGCCGCGACCCGGCCGAGCTCGCGCATGTCCTCGTCACGGCGATCGCCCGGCGTGGCGATGACGGCGATCCGCCGCCCTGGCTCCGGTCCATTGACGCCGGGCGCCGTGAGCCGCTCGACGAAATCGCCTGCCATCTGCAAGCCGGCGGGGTTGTGCGCGTAATCCACGATCACCTTGACCCCATGAAGCTCGAACATGTTGAGGCGGCCGGGCGCTTCGTGGAACGAGGGATGGAAGCTGCGCAGACCCTGCCGGATATCGTGGAGGTGGGCACCGGCGGCATGGGCGGCGGCCGCCGCCGCCAGCGCGTTCTGGACGTTGGCGCGGGCCCGGCCCTCGAAGGTCGCCGGCACCAGGTGCACCCAGGCGATCTGGGTGCTGCGCCGCCCTTCGCGCAGCACCATCATCTCGCCGCCCCCGGGCTGCTTTTCGATGACGAAAGCCTTGCGGCCGCGCTGGACCCAGCGGTCGACGAGTGGATTGTCGTCGCGCATCGAAAACAAAATGACCGAGCCGCTGCAATGGCTGCGCATCTCCGCTACCAGCTCGTCGTCGGCATTGAGGACAGCGGTGCCGCTGCGAGGAACCGCCTCGACCACGACGCGCTTGATCGCGGACAGCTGGCGCAAAGAATGGACCTCTTTCAGGCCGAGGTGGTCGCCGGTGACGTTGAGCACGACGGCCACGTCGTTGGCGCTATAGCCGAGGCCCTCGCGAAGGATGCCGCCGCGGGCCACCTCGAAGACGGCGAAGTCGACCCGGGGATTCTGGAGCACCATGCGAGCCGATCGCGGCCCGCTCGCGTCCGACTGCTTGACCAGGCGCCCGTCGATGTAGATGCCGTCGGTCGTCGTCATCCCGACCTTGTGCCCGAGGCCCTTGACGATGTGGGCGATCATGCGGGCAGTCGTCGTCTTTCCGTTGGAACCGGTGACGGCGATGATCGGGATGCGCGCCGGCGTGCCCTGCGGAAAGAGCATGTCGATTACCGCCTTGGCGACGTACTGCGGCTCACCCTCGGTGGGGTTGGTGTGCATCCGGAACCCGGGCGCGGCGTTGACTTCGACTATGGCGCCACCCGTCTCCCGCACCGGCTGGCAGATGTCCGGCGTGAGGAAGTCGATGCCCGCTACGTCCAGGCCTACCACACGGGCGGCCTCCTCCGCAATCTCGACGTTGTCGTGGTCGGCCTCGAAGGTGCGATCGATGGAGATGCCGCCGGTCGACATGTTTGCTGTCGCCGCCAGCTTGACGACGGCATCCTTGGGTGGCACCTGATCGAGGGCAAGGCCCTGTTTTACGACCAGCTCTTGGGCCGCGTCGTCAATCTTGATGCGCGTCAGCACCTTTTCATGGCCGATGCCGCGCCGCGGATCCTTGTTGGTGATCTCGACCAGTTCGCGCACCGTGTGCTCGCCGTCTCCGATCACGTGCGCCGGCACCCGCTCCGCCACCGCCACCATGTGGCCGTCGATGACGAGCACCCGGTAGTCGTTGCCCTGGATGAAGCTCTCCACCACGACAACCCCGCTGCGCGTCTGGCGAAGGGCGCGCTCAAAGCCACGCCGCACGTCCTCCTCGGTGCGCAGGTCGAGTCCGACGCCGCGCCCATGGTTGCCGTCGAGCGGCTTGGTGACGACCGGGTACCCGATGCGTACGGCCGCGGCCGCGGCCTCGTCGGCGGACCGAACCATGTCGCTCCTGGGCACCGGTAGGCCAGCCGAGGCGAGCAACGACGTCGTCAGTTTCTTGTCGCCGGCGATGTCGACGCCGAGCGCTGAGGTGCGCGAGGTCATGGTGGCGCGGATGCGCTGCTGATATTTGCCCTGGCCGAGCTGGACGAATGACTGCTCGTTCAGCCGGATGTACGGAATGTCGCGACGCGCGGCTTCATCGAGGATGGCTTGCGTCGAGGGTCCGAAGGCGGCCCGGTCGGCCAGCAGCACCAGGCTCTCCAGCTCGCCGACATAGTCGAAGGTGGGATTGGCCTGGACCAGGTGGTTGATCAGGCGGACGGCGAGCTTGCCGGCGGCCAGCCCGACCTGCTCCTCGTTGTAGCCGTATACCACGTTGTAGGTGCCCGGGGTTCCGGCTCGCCGCGTCTTGCCGCGGGTCGTCGTGCCGCCGGTCTCCCGCTGGAGTTCGAGGGCGACGTGCTCGGCCACGTGACCCATCCAGGTGCCCTCCCGGAGCCGCTCGATGAAGCCGCCGGGCCGGTGGAGGGAGCAGCCGTGATCGTGCAACCCCGGGAGTAAGTCGATCAGCGCGTCCGTGAATGCCGGCAGCGTGTTCGATGGCCAGTGCTCGAGCGAGCCAAGATCGACGAGCAGCCGGATGGTTGGCTCGTAGGACCAGAAGTTCGGTCCACGAAGGACCTGGCTTTCGAGGATCTTGAGGTCGGGTTTGGCCGGCGGCTTATTGGCGACGGGCTCGTGCTTGGCGTCCTCGTCGCGCTCGACTCGCGTGTCTGTGCGCGACTCGCTCACTCTGAGGCCTTCCGCTCCTCTTGGCGCCGGCGGCGCCGCTCCAGTGCCCGGTCGTTGGCGCCCTCGGCCGCGCTTTGGCGGATCATCCTAGCCACGCGGCCCTGTGCCAGCTGGGCGATGTGCTCGTTGCGGGCATTGTCGCGTGGGAGCACGCGACGCGCGCGCAGGTCGAACTGGTAACCCGACGGCAGCGAGTGAAGCCGTGCGTTCGACACCATGATCGGCTTGTGGCCGCTGGTCTGGAAGGCGTCGGTGATGACGTCCGAGCCGTCGACGATGGTGACGGCGCCGCGCCCGATGACCTCGAGGATGTCATGGGCATCGATGACAGCCGCCGTGTCCTCGTCGAGCCCGAGGCCGATCAGCGAGGGCGATTGCGCGACCACCGCGAGCAGGCGGCCGAGGCGCGTCCGCTGCTCGAAGTGCTGATCCACGACGACGTTGACCAGCAACCCGAGGCCGACGGAAACGTGCGCCATGCGATTCTTGGGGGTGGCGCCGGAGCTGCCGAACGCCATCATGTGGGTGGCGACCGCACTCGCGCCGGCCGACGTACCCGCGACCACGATCCCGCGGCCATGGGCCTCGAGGATCGCGCTGCCGAGCTTGGTGCCGCCGATCACCGAGGAGAGGCGCAGCTGGTTGCCGCCCGTCATGAAGATGCCGGTGACGTTTTTGAGCGCATCGGCGGTCGAGGGATCATTCGCCTCTTCACGGGTCTCCGGCCGGAGTCCCGTGACCTTTGAGACACCCAGCCGGGAGAAGATATGCCGGTAAAGGTCGGTCGCCGCCTCGCCCAGGGAGGAGGCGGTGCTGATCACGGCGATGTGCGCCTGCTCACCGCCGGCGAGCTCGACGAAGCGTGACAGGATGACGCGCTCGCCCAGCTTGTCCTCTGCGCCCCCGATCACCATGACGGGCCCCACCGGCCCGCCATCCGCGGTTGGTGCCAGCCGAACTGGGGTCGACGGGTCCGACATCTCTCGACAGTGTACCGGCGTTCGTATTGCCGCGCTTCGTTTCGCGTTTTTGCGCAGCGTTATACGGTTGACTCTAGCGGTATACTAAATGCAGTCAGCCGTAATATCATCTTTGACTTAAATGATCAAGCTGGGACCGTCTTCGCCAACGCCGGAGCACCCCTATCGCGACCGTCAGGCGGTCGAGTTGCTGCCGCATGTGCTCGAGGCGCTGCCGGTCGGCATCGGGCTGTTCGAACTCCGCCAGGATGAGTTCACCTTCCGCTACGGGAACCGCGAGTTTGCCCGGGTGCTCAGGCTGGAACAAATCCCGGCCGACGGACTCACGCTGGGCGAGATCTTCAGTCGCGATGAGCACGATGCCATCGTTGAGCTCTTCCAGATGGTCCGCGTCAGCGGCGAACCGCAAAGCTACTTTTCGGCCGAAGGGGACCGAGGCGCGACCAACGAAATCTGGAACATCGATGCCTACCCGGTCCTGGATGGCGGCGGGGTGAGCCACGTCCTGGTGCTCGCCGAACAGTCGCGTGAAAAGCTGGAGGTCCGGCATCGCCATCAACAGGAGGCGGACCGGTTGCGACAGAAAGCGGAGCATCTCGCCGAACTGGAAAAGGCGAAGTCGGAGTTCCTGCGTCTTGCGTCTCACGAGCTTCGCGGACCGGCCGCGACCCTCACCGGCTATCTCTCGATGATCGAAGACGAGTCACTTGGGCCGGTCCCGCAGAAGTTGCGTCCTGTCGTACCGGTGCTGCAAGCGAAGGCGCGTCAAATCAGTCTCCTTGCCAACGAGATGGTGGAGGCGGCCCGGCTCGAGGATCGGCGCCTTCAACTCAAGCGCAAGCGGATCGATCTGCGCGAGCTGGTGCGGCGGACGGTGCAACTGGCAGGGACGACGGCCACACCAAAGCACCGGCTTCGATTTGACGACGCCGTCGGACGCGAGCTCTGGGTGATGGGCGACTTGATGCGCCTGGAGATCGTCGTCAACAACCTGGTCGACAATGCGATCAAGTACTCGCCCCGCGGGGGCGATGTCATCACGGCGCTATCGATTGACGGCAAGTTCGCCCTGGTCACGGTCACCGATAAGGGAATTGGGATCGCCGCCGAAGACATGAGCCGGCTGTTCGTTCGCTTCAGCCGCCTCAACGAGCTGCCCGACGTGCCCGGCACCGGGCTCGGGCTCTACCTCGCGCGCGAGCTGGCCCGCTTGCACGGCGGTGACATCAGCGTGGTCTCGACACCGGGCCAGGGGAGCGAGTTCACATTAAGTCTCCCGCTCGAAGCCAGAAGCAGCTCCCGGACCAGCTGACGCTAGACGGTTTGCGCGCGGCAGCGGCGAGCTGCCGCGCCTGCGACCTCTATAAGAGCGCCACCCAGACCGTCTTCGGCGAAGGCGCCGAGCACGCGCGGGTGATGTTCGTGGGCGAGCAGCCCGGCGATCGCGAAGATCGGGAAGGCAAGCCCTTCGTCGGACCCGCCGGCCGCGTGCTCGATGACGCACTCGAGGCGGCGGGAATCGACCGGAGCCAGGTGTATATCACGAACGCCGTCAAGCACTTCAAGTGGAAGCCGCAGGGCAAGCGCCGGCTGCATCAGAAGCCCAACGCCGCCGAGATCGATGCCTGCCGGCCATGGCTCGATGCCGAGATCGCCGCGGTCAAGCCAGAGATCCTCGTTCTGCTGGGAGCTACCGCGGCCCAGGCGCTGCTCGGCCGCGACTTTCGGGTCACCCTGCAGCGTGGGCAATCCATCGAGCGGCCCGGCCTGCCGTTGATGCTGGCGACGGTTCACCCTTCCTCGATCCTGCGCGCGCCCGACAACCAAACCCGCGAGCTCGCGATGCGCGCCTTCGTCCAGGATCTCACGCGCGTCGCGCAGCGTCTGCGCCGTTAGGTCAGCGCCAGAGCAATCGCCAGAGGCCGGCACGGCCCAGCGCCCGGCCGACGATCTTGTTCTTGGCGCGACGAGCAATTCTACGCGGATCGCCCGAAGCCAGCGTCGAGACGTCGTTCGCCAGGCGGGCCGCGGCGTACATCTGCGATACGAGCCCGCGGCGCCTCACTCGAACACCTGGCCGATCAGGCTTTTCGCGTCACGTGCCAGCTCGCCGCGCTCGGCCTCATAGGCTTCGATCACCTGGAGCAGCTGTTGCGCCTGGTCTGGCTCGCGCAGTCCGAGCACCAGACCGACCGAGAGCCAGTAATCGGCAGTTTCGAGTAGGTTCGAGTGGATATGGTCCGGGGTTTCATCCAGCACCTCGCTCATCGAGCTGATGAGCGCTCGACCGTAACGTTCCCATTGCGCATCGACAGAAGCTTTCATGGAAACAGGGTAAACTGGCTACCGCCTCCGCGGGGAGGTGGCAGAGTGGTCGAATGCGAGCGCCTGCTAAGCGCTTGAGCGGGTGTTTCCGCTCCCCGGGTTCGAATCCCGGCCTTCCCGCCACTTTGACCTCAGCGCAGATTTCGGAGTCGCATCGTGCCCCAAACGATATAGCCGATTCCCCCGGCGAGGAATAAGAGGCCCATCCAGATCGGCAAATTGACGGCCCGGTATGGACTCCAGAGTGGTTCGTTGATTCCCTCGTGTTCGCGGATGATGAAGCCCAGCACAACCCCGACGACGCCGGGGACGCACATGAGCAGCCCGATCGTGATCGCTACCTTTCCGGCTCTCGCTTTCAGCCAGGCCGGCCGCTCTGCCATGCAAAACACAACGGCGATCGGGGACGAATCCTCTTCAGAAGTCAAGGAGCGAAATAAGAGCCTGCGCGTCCTTGATGGCGTGTCCCTCCATGTCATTGTTGAAGTAGACGAACACGTCGAGGTTCCGCGCGCTCCAGTTGCGCACGTGCTGCGCCCACGGCTGCAGAGCTCGCTCGCCGTAGCCGAGGCCGCTTGGAGGCAGATGCATCCTTATATATGTGAAGTCGCTCGTGATCTCGAGCGACTTGGGGATCTTGGGGTGATCGGGAATACAGAGGGCGATGCGGTGCGCCCGCAGCACTTCGAACACGGCCGGTACGAGCCAGGATTCGTGCCGGAGCTCGAGAGTGAAGCGAATGTCTGTCGGCAGCATGGCGACGAAATGCTCAAGGCGCTCCAGGTCCAGACGGAAGTTCGCCTGGAGCTGAAAGAGGATCGGGCCGAGCTTATCGCCAAGCCCGCGGGCCGCATCGACGACCAGGTCGATTGATTTCGACTCGACCACCAGACGCTTGATGTGGGTGATAAAGCGGCTGCCTTTGACGGCGAAGAGGAAGCCCGGCGGCGCCTGCTCGGCCCATGCCACAAAACGCTCCCTCGGCGGCTGCCGATAGAAGGAGTTGTTCAGTTCAACTGAGTTGAAGTGCTGAGTGTAGAAGGCAAAGTGCTCGCGGGCCGGCAACTTCTCGGGATAGAACCGCTTGCGCCAATGCGGATACGACCACCCTGAACAGCCGATGCGGATATCGCCAGCCACGCGCGATCATTCTCGGGAAGAGAGTCGCAGTTGGGGTGCCCGCCAGTAATCGTAGGTAGGTGGAATTGCCAGCACTCGGTCATCATCCGACCGGGCGAGTTTCCAACCTCCCTCGTGCACCATCCAGTGGTGCCGGTGACAGAGGAGAAGGAGATTCGATAGATCGGTCCTGCCGCCCTGTGTCCAATGAACCACATGATGTGCGGCACTCCAGGAGGCAGTGCGTTCACATCCTGGCCACCGGCAGTGCTGGTCGCGGACATTCAGCGCGCGGCGGGTTGAGCCGGAGACCACTCGAGCCGCCCGGCCAACGTCCACCACGACAGAGTCGGGGCCGAAGACGACCCGCGCAACGTTCGCATCGCATGCCAGGCGTTGCACCGTCACGGCCGATATCGGGGTCGAGAACTCCATGTCGGCCGCCGGCGATCCCGGGAATCCTTGCAGCGTTTCGAGGGTCGTCGTGACCTGAAGGTGTGGGCGCTGGCTCGCGTGCTGCGGCACGAGCCCCGCATCGAGCGAATGAAGCGACAGCTCGACGATCGCATCGCCCTGGCGACGCTCGAGGCAGCGATCGTCGCCCTCGCCCATCGGCTGTGCAAGCGGCTCGAGTGCGGTGCGCAAGGCCGCGCCACCGACCGGGTCGAGCTGGCCACTGACGAGAACTGACCCATCGTCCCAAACACTGAATTGAAGCCGGCGCTGCTCGACGGCGATGCGCTGCTCCTGCGCCACGCCCTCCGGATCGAGTGCATGGCGCAGCCGCATGCAGTAGTGCCAGAGGCGCCCGGCCGATGACTCCTTGGCGCGCTGTAGCAGTTCGTCTTCGGCAAAGGCTGGCTCAGTCCTCAGCCCATCGAGGGCCTTAGCCGTGCGCGCGATGACAGAAAGGTGCGCGAAGCCGATCTCGCCGGCGGCAACCGCATCGGCGCATTTTGAGAGCCGGTGGAGTTGCTCGCCAACATTGATGGAGTCATAGGCGACGCTGCTCGTGGTCTTGCAGTTGTGCCGAATCCATTCGCCCGCCGTCGGCGCGTCGAGCCGGTCTCCGACGGCACCGTCTGTGGCAAACTGCGCGGCCAGGCGGGCCGCGTCTTTGGAGAAATCGAGCTTGAGTCGATCGATCACGTACTGGCGCCGTTCGAGCCGGCCCGTGAGGTCGTCTTCGGGCAGGTCCCCGACAACTGCCTCTCGGAATTCGTCGATGATAAGGAAAACCGGCAGCGGAGCCAGGTCGCTCGAGGCCGCGGCGGCCACGGCACTCATCGAGTCTCGCAAAAGAGCGGGGACGTGCGCCACATGGTCAGCTCCAGCCGTCCGCACGAGCGGCGAAGCAGCTCGACTTCCCGGTCGACGCTCTCGCCGAGTCCCTGCCCTTCGTACAGGCGGATGTCTTCTTCCGCCAGAGCCAAGAGCCGTTGGCCCAGCGCTCTCTTCTCTGCCGAGACTCCCCCTACCCCCATCTTCACGAGTACATTATACGAACATATGTTCGTAGTGTCAAGGACTTTCGAGCCAGCCCGACGAGGTGAGAGAATCGCTCCGTGGTCACCGCGATCGTGCTGATCGAGGCGGAGCGTTCAGCGATCGCCAAACTCGGGCCCGCCCTGGCCGATGTGCCGGGTGTGGCTGAGGTCTACTCGGTCACCGGCGAGTTCGATTTCGTGGCCATCCTCCGCGTCAAGAACCACGAGGAGATCGCCGACATTGTGACCTCGCGCCTGTCGCAAGTGCCCGGCATCGTCAAGACCCATACCCATGTCGCCTTCAAGGTCTTCTCGAAGCACGACCTCGAGGCAATGTTCAGCGTCGGACTCCAGGAAGCCCGCTAAGGCCGGTTCGGCCCTCGGCGCACCCTACGCGCGAGCAACAAAAACAGGGCGGCCGCGACCAGGATACCAACGGCAATCCGAAGGATTTCCTGGGCGCGTTGCGATCCAAGATCGCTCACGGCGGGCAGGGAACTGGGCGACGGATGTGGCTGGTCCGCGACCATGACGAGATGACCCTCGAGATGCGCGCTCGTGGCAGTCGGCACGATCGTCTTAGCACTACAGGTGCTCGCGCAATGCACGTTGATCGTCACGCCGCCACCCTCGGCGCCAACTAGCAAGTCACCTTCGCGAACACCCTCTGCCGTCAGTTGGTTGGCCGAGAGCCGAAGGATCGTGTCCGTACCCGCGTGCGGATTGTTCGCGGTGCCGCGATCCGCGACGTAGGCCGTCCCGCCCGCGCCGAAACCCGGCGGAACGAAGGCAGCGCTTTCGACGCCGATGTCGCCGCCGTGCGCGATCCCGGAGGCGACCAGCAAGCTCGATTGCCCGCCGGCGCTGATCGCCAGCATCGCGCCGCTGTTCTCGTCGGGCGCGATCAGCTCGCCCGCATGCGTGCCGAAACCGACCGGCGCGACCGCTAAGCCGCCCTCGAGTGGCGGCGCCGCGTCGGTGATCGGGACGATTCCGCCTTTACAGTCGATCGCGTCGAGAGTGCTGTGCTGGTTGTGCGGACCGGTCACGAGCAGCCGGTGATCGAAGCGCCCGACGGTATCGAAGATGATTCCATTGAGGCTATCGATGCCGCCGATGTCGGCGAAATTGGTCGCATGACCGCTGGGATCGACGCGTGTGATGCCGATCGGTTTGTCAGGCCGCAGGACGAAGAGGTCGTCGCGCGCGAAATCACAACCCGTCGACGAAACGTGGAGTCCGGGCGAAAGCGCGATGTATGCTTCGGGCCCGGACGCCGCGTGGTAGCCGTCGGATCCATCGGCAAACGGCGTGATGGTTCCATCGCGCGTCAGCAGGAAGAGGCGACCGGCGGCGGCCGCCACCAGCCGGCCGTCGCTACGCGGGCCGGTTAGATCGAAGACGCCGGACAGGTGCTGCCATGACTGCCAGCTCGGTGAGGTGAATGTCGCTATCCCGGCCAATCCGATGATCGAGGCGGATAGCAGGCTGGCGAGCTGAAGCGGGACCACCAAATCATCTTGACACTCGAACATTTGTTCGATAACATTTGACCAGCCTCAGCGATCTGCTCTTGCGTCCCCGGGGAGGCCTGATGTCACGGCGGTTGTCGTCATCTCTCCTATGGGGCTGCTCAGATGTCAGATCGTCTCCAACAAGCTATTACGGTGCTCCAGACCCGCTTCGGGAGCGCCGCACCACACCCGGCAGCACCGCCCTGTCCGGTCAGGCCCTCAGGGATCCCGGAGCTCGATGCGCTGACGGGCATCGGTGGGTGGCCGGTCGGCCGGTTGAGTATGCTGGCCGGGCCCAGGGGCTCGGGCAAACGGACGCTGGCCCAGCGCAGCATCGCCGCCGCCAGCCGCGAGGGCCCGGTCGCCTACGTCGACTTTCTGAGCCGGCTCGATCCCGAGTTTCTCAGCCACTTCGACGCCCGACTGGACCAATTGCTGGTGGTACGGCCGAAATCGCTCCGGGAGGGGATGGCGAGCGTCCGCGTGCTGGCGCGCGCCGGGGTCGACCTGATCTGCATCGATCTGTCGCGCGCTCGATCCCCGGGAATCGATGCCGAGCTGCCGCAGCTGCTGCACCGAGCTGCCGAAGCCGAGTGCACGCTACTGCTAGTGCACGACGCCGATGCCGATGACG
>VBHO01000080.1:0-1981 GCA_005882045.1 Chloroflexota bacterium
TCGCGCTTCTGCTGCCGGACATCACGAACCCGTTCTTCCCCAGCCTGGTCAAGGGCGTTCAGCTCCTGGCGAATGAGCGCGGCTACCTGGTGCTGCTCTGCAGCACTTTGGGCGACGAGAAAAGTGAAGAGGAGTACCTCAAGCTGCTGCGTACCAAACAGGTGGACGGCATCGTCGCCGTTGGCCTCGTGCTCCACCGGCGGCAGATCGAGCGCCTGGCGGCGGGAGGCATTCCGTTTGTCTCGCTCGACCGCAATATCGACCTGCCTGGTGCCCCCCTGGTGCAGGTGAACCATCGCCAGAGCGCGATGCTCGCGACCCAGCACCTCCTCGCCCTCGGCCACCGATCCATCGTCCACATCACCGGTCCATTGGGATTGCGCGTCAGCCGGGAACGGCTGGCCGGGTACCTCGCCGCCCTGGCCCGCGCTCACGTCAAGCCAGATCGCCGGCTCCGCATCGCCGGCGACTTCACGGAGGACAGCGGCTACGCGGACATCGAGCGCTTGCTGGCCGAATCGGTGTCCTTCACCGCGGTCTTCGCGGCCAACGACCTTTCCGCGATCGGGGTCATGGCCGCGCTCAAGCGGCACGGTCGGCGAGTGCCCGAAGACGTCTCGGTAGTGGGGTTCGACGACATCCACCTGGCCGCCTATACCTCGCCGCCCCTCACTACCATCCAGCAACCGACCTTCGAGATGGGCCGATCCGCGACCCAGATATTGATCGATGCCATCGAACATAGCCCGCGCCGATCCCGGGCGACCAAAACCGTGTTTGACGGGAAGCTGATCGTGCGTGGCTCGACGCAGCCGTTGCGGAGCGGCTGAGCTGTGGGCCACATCGTCGTGCTTGGCAGCCTGAACGTCGACCTGGTCGCTAACGTTTCCCACCTGCCACGGCCCGGCGAGACCGTCATGGCGGAATCGCTGCAGACGTTTCCCGGGGGGAAGGGCGCCAACCAGGCGGCGGCGGCGGCGCGCCTCGGCGGCACCGTGGCGATCGTTGGCCGGGTCGGAACGGACGCCTTTGGGACCCTGCTGCTAGAAAGCCTGGAGCGCGACGGCGTGAATGTCAGCGGCGTCGCGCGTGATGAGGCAGCGCCGACGGGAACTGCTCTGATCCTGGTCGATCCGAACGGCGAGAACGTGATCACGGTCGCTGCCGGCGCGAACGCGAGCCTCGGCGCCGACGAGGTCCGCCGCGCGCTTGCCGCGCTCGATCCGGCAGGACTGCTGGTGCTTCAGCTCGAGATCCCTCCACCGATGGCGCGCGCGGCGATCGAAGGAGCACGTCGGAAACACGTTCGTATCCTGCTGAATGCGGCGCCAGCCGGCCGGCTGGATCCGTCCCTGCTCGCCGGCCTCGACATCCTGGTCGTAAACGAGCCGGAAACGGCAGCCCTTGTGGGACGGCCGGTCGACGACACCCGATCCGCCGAGTACGCTGCCGTCGAACTCCATCAGCGAGGCGTGCAGCTTGCGGTCGTCACGCTGGGCGCGGCTGGTTCAGTGTTCTGCCTGAATGGGTCGGCAGAGCGCGTGGATCCCTTCACGGTCACCGCCGTTGATTCGACGGCGGCTGGCGATGCGTTCGTCGGCGCGCTCGCGGTCGCCCTCAGCGACGGGGTCGCCGTGCCAAGGGCGCTGCGCCTGGCGAATGCCGCCGGGGCTGTTGCGGCCAGCAGGGCGGGCGCGCAAAGCTCGCTGCCGCACCGCGACGATCTCGAGCGGCTCTTCGGGGTCAAATGGCCTTGAAACTCGAATTTGTTGTTGCTAGGATGAAACCGCTTACACAAGCTGTCATCAGTGCGCTCGATCGGCATCGGGGGGCGAAGGGGAAACGTACGCAAGGGGAAGCTCCTTGACCATCATCGAGAGTGGAGACCGCAAGCTTGCCGAGTATGGCTACCTGCTCAGCCTGCCGTCGAGCGTGCCACCCGTCGAGAACGAAGAGCTTCGTTACTGGCCAACGCTCGCCC
>VBHO01000080.1:2118-10691 GCA_005882045.1 Chloroflexota bacterium
GGAAGCGAACCCGGGTAAGGGCCTCCTGGCCGTGCGGGTGCGCGTTGGCGAGGGCCTGATGCTGCACCCAGGCGTCTGGCATTGGGCCGGCTATCCCGATCGTGAACGGGTCAGCTTCTGGGTTATTTTCCGGCGACTCACCGCGAAAGATGACCTCGAGATCGCGTCATTGCCTGAGCCGGTGTCCGTCGGGGGATAGGCGAATGGCATCTGTCCGATTCGAGAACCTATCGCGCTCCTTTGGGTCAGTGCCCGCGGTCCGCGATCTGTCCATCGAGGTCCCGGATGGCACCCTGCTCTGTCTGGTCGGTCCGTCGGGCTGTGGCAAGACCACCACCTTGCGGATGGTGGCCGGCCTCGAAACGCCGGATGCAGGCGAGATCTGGATCGGCGAGCAGAACATCACCAAACTCGAACCACGGTCGCGGCAGATCGGCATGATGTTCCAGGGCTTCGCCCTCTACCCCCATCTGTCGGCCGGCGAAAACATCGGATATCCGCTCAAGGTCCGCGGCGTGGCGCGCGGTGAACGCGACAAGCGAGTCGCCGAGGTCGCGAAGTTGCTTGACATCGTGCCGCTGATCCACCGGTCGGTCCAGCAGATCTCGGGCGGCCAGCAGCAACGCGTGGCACTGGCCCGCGCGATCATCCAGCGACCGCAGCTCTATCTTCTGGACGAACCGATCTCCAGCCTGGACGCCGTCCTGCGGAGCACGATGCGCGGCGAAATCAAGCGGCTGCAAAAGATGCTCAAGACGGCGATGATCGTCGTCACCCACGACCAGCTCGACGCCCTGAGCATGGCGGACACGATCGCGGTAATGAAAGACGGCGTCCTGCAGCAACTTGGCTCGCCCGACGACGTCTACTCTCGGCCGGCTAATACCTTCGTGGCCGGATTCGTCGGGGAGCCGCGGATGAATCTGCTACCGGCGAGCATCGAGCGGCGCAACGGCCAGCTCGGTGTGCGCGCGGGCGAGCACTGGCTGGCGGCCAGCGAGCAGGCGCGGCCCGAGCTCGAGAAGGCGAAGGCCGATCGGGTCACGGTAGGAATCCGGCCGCAAGCGGTCAGGGTGCACCGGGCCCCGGCGCCAGAGCGCATCCCCGCCAGGGTCTACGTGGCCGAACCCGAGGGATCACGGGTGATCTACGAATTCCGCTTGATCGATGAAATCTTCAAAGTCGAGTCCGACCCCGAGCTGCGACTTCAGATGGAAGAGGAGGTGTTTTTGGAGCTTCGCCCCGAGGCGCTGCACTTCTTTGCGTCCGAGCAGTCAACCGGCGGAGGGCGTCGAATCGCCTGATGCCACCAGTCGAAGGAGAGTGATGAGTATGCCCCCAATCACAAGACGAGGCTTCCTTGCGGACAGCGCCAAAGCAAGCGCCCTGTTGGCCCTCGGCGGAAGCTCGGTTGGATCGTTGCTATCGGCCTGCGGCACGAGTTCGTCGTCCGAAGCAAGCACCCTGGCGGTCGAGATCGACTCAGGCCAGAACGCGAATCCGTTCATGTGGTTCGCCAACGACATGCAGTCGGCCGTCGGCGTGTCGCCGAAAATCATCGGGCTGCCGTTCGTCGGCCAGTACGAAAAGATCGTCTCGGAGATGATCACGCGCAGTAACGTCTACGACGTCCTGGCCTTCCCGCCCTTCTTCCTCGGTGACTTCGTCGCCAAGGGCTTCCTCCACAAGCTGACCGACTTCGGGAATGAGTCGGACTTCAAGTTAGATGACGTACTGCCCGTGTACCGGGACGTTTACCTGAAGCGCAACGGCAGCTTGTATGGACAAGGCCGGCATCACGAAAGCCCCGACCACCTGGGATGAATTCGTTGCGACCGCCCAGGCGTTGCACAAGCCGCCCACACAATACGGCAACGCCTTCTACGGCCAGCGTGGCTTCTGCTACGGCTGGTTCATCAACATCTTCGCTGCCAACGGAGGGAAGTGGTTCAGCTCCGACATGAAGCCGGGAATCGCCGGCGACGAAGGGGTCAAGGCGTTGCAGACCATGATCCAGCTGAAGCAATACGCGCCGCCGAATATCCTGCAGATCGGGTACCCGGAGCTCAACGAGGCTTACCTCAACGGATCAACCGCGATGGTCATCCAGTGGAATGACCTGGCGCTCAAGGCGGAGGATTCGACTAAGAGTAAGTCGGTTGGGATGAACGGCTATGCCCCGTCCCCGGTGCGCAACTACATGCCGTACTCGCGCATTATGGCGATTTCGGCATTCACCTCGAACCCACACAATTCGTACAAGATGATCCAGTACATGAACCGTTCAGAGGTCAGCATCAAGGACGTCTACGACCCGAACTGTGGCGAAGATCCATTCCGCACGTCGCACTTCGACACGAACGCGGTCAAGGACCACACGGGAAAGGCGTCGATGTCGGCGGACGCCGCGGCTAGCTACGTCAAGGCTAACAAGGACGGCCTAGCCATCGGCTACCCGGAGCTGTCCATCCCCGGGGCTCCGCGCTACATCGACATCCTGGATCTCAAGGTCAATGAGGCTCTCTCCGGGGGCTCGACGGCGGCACAGGCCCTGAAATCGGCCTCCGATGAGTGGGACAGCATCACGACCGCCCTCGACAAGAACGCCCAGGTCAAGGCGTACGCCGACTGGGTCGACAGCTTCCACAAGGCCGGGATCAACTACTAAGGGCTATGGCAACGGTCGTCGGACGACGGCAGGCGTCCGGAGGAGGACGAAGGTTCGCCCTCCTCACCGTTGCCCCGGCCACGCTGCTCCTGATCGGCATCAGTATCTTCCCGCTGCTCTACGCGCTCCGCCTCTCGTTCATGCAGGACTCGCTGCTCTCGGTGGCACCGCCGCGCTTCATCGGGTTGGCGAACTACGATCACCTGTTTCACGACTCACTCTTTTGGACCAGCCTCGGCGTCACCGTCGTCTTCGCTTTATCGGTCATTACCATCCAGCTCGTGGCTGGGCTCGCGATCGCGCTTGCGCTCGACCGGTTGCCCCGATACCAGCAGGTGATCGCCACCATCCTGCTGATCCCCAGCATCCTGTCGCCGTCGGTGGTCTCCTTTCAGTGGCGCCAGCTCTTCGATTACTATTCCGGCCCTCTGAACTACTTCCTGGGACTTCTGCATCTGCCGCTGCAGGGCTGGACGGCCTCCCCACGCGGCGCGCTTCCGGCGCTCGTGTTGGTCGACTTCTGGGAATGGACCCCGTTCATGGTGCTGCTGATCTTCGCCGGCATCAAGTCGCTGCCCAGGTCGGTCTTCGAGGCCGCTCGCGTCGACGGTTCGAGCGGCTGGCAGGTGATTATCTTCCAGGTCCTTCCGCTGCTGCGCCGGGTGATCGCGATCGCCGTCATCCTCCGGCTGATCTCGGCCTTCAAGGTCTTCGACATCATCTATACGCTGACCGCCGGCGGTCCGGGCACCAGCACGGAGAGCCTCGCCTTCTACACCTATGTCCAGGGCTTTCGCTATTTCGACCTGGGGTACAGCACGGCGATGGCCTTCGTGACGCTGATCATGATCACCGTGCTGGCGCGGCTGATCCTCGGATTTATGGAGCGCCCGGTCGGGCGGGCGGCCTGATGGCGGCGGGCGCTCCGGCGCTAAGCCGCGGACGGGCGGCCGCCACCCCGGTGGTGCATGCCGGCGTCGGACGGTGGCTCGCCTATGTCGGGATCGGGATCGGGGTGATCTTCTTCCTCTTCCCCGTCTACTGGATGCTCGCTACCGCGGTGAAGCCGCCCAACGAGTGGCTGACCAACCCGCCGGTCTTCGTCCCGTCGCGCCTCTACTTCACGAACTTCACCGACGCGCTCTTTTTCTATAACGGGGTGAAGGGCCTGATGGACAGCGCGATCGTAGCCGTCTGCTCGACCGCCATCGGAATGGTGATCGGCACGCTCGCTGCCTACAGCCTCGCGCGCTTTAAGACGGGCGGCACCAACCTCTCGTTCTTCATCCTGAGCATTCTGTTCATGCCACCGGTTGCGGTGGCGATTCCGATGTTCCTCTTCTGGTCCAACCTGGGCCTGGTCGACACCTACCTTGCACTGATCGTGCAGTACCTGATCTTCACAGTTCCCTTCGTGACCTGGCTGATGAAGGGGTTCTTTCAGGACGTGCCCGTCGAACTGGAGGAATCCGCACTGGTCAATGGGGCGTCGCGGCTGCGCGCCTTCTGGGAAGTGGTGCTGCCCTCGGTTCGCCCGGCGCTGGTCGCCACGGCGCTCTTCGCGCTGATCTTCACCTGGAATGAATTCACCTTTGCCGTCCTGCTGTCGCGCGGCCGGGTGACAACGCTACCCTTCATCCTCCCGACGTTGATGGAGTCGCACAACATCCTCTGGGGTGATATCGCTGCGATCGCGACCATCGGCGCCCTGCCCGTCGTTATCATTGCCTTCGCGCTGCAGCGGTATCTCGTTCGTGGCCTCTCCTTCGGTGCGATCAAATCAACATGACCCGGGCGTAGTGGGAGGATCGGATGAAACTCAAAGATAAAGTCGCGGTCGTCACCGGGGGCGGATCGGGCATCGGGCGCGCCATTTGCCAGTCGTTCGTGCGAGAGGGCGCTGCCGTCGTCGTCGTCGACCAGAACGCGCAGGGCGCCGAGAACGTCAAGGAGGAACTGGTCAACGCCGGTGGCAAGGCGTCGACCTTCGTCGGCGACGTGCAGCGGCCCGAGACCAACCGGGACATGGTCGCCCATGCCGTCAAGACCTTCGGCGGGCTGGACATCCTGGTCAACAACGCCGCCGCCGTGCTGCAGCGACAGGTGGTCGACATGAAGGACGACGAGTGGGACCACATGATCAAGGTCGACCTTTACGGGCCGTTCTACGGCTCACGCGAGGCGGCCCGGCAGATGATCAAGCAGGGTCGGGGCGGCCGAATCCTGACGACCTCATCCTTACTGGCCGTTCAGACCCGCGGCCTGCAGGCTGCCTACAGTGCCGCGAAGTCGGGTGTGATCGGATTCGCCCGCTCGCTGGCCATCGAGGTCGCGCCACACGGCATCACCGTCAACTGCGTGCTGCCGGGCCACATCCGCACGCCGCTGACCGAGCCGATGTTCACCCCCCCGATCAAGAAGGCATTCGAGGACCGCATCCCGGTCGGCAAGCTGGGCGAGCCGGAGTGGATCGCCAACGTCTTCACCTTCCTGGCGTCGGACGAATCCCGCTACATCACGGGCGAGGCGATCATCGTGGACGGCGGCTACACCATCAACGGCGAGCTCCCGGGCGTCCAGTTCGGACCGACCAGCCAGGAAGTCTGATCCGGATGCCGACCGCGCCCGGTCGCTGGCGGATCACGGCGCTCGACACCGGGACCTCGGTGATCGAGAAGTCGGTCATCACCTACCTGGTCGACTGCGGCAAGATGATCCGGATCCCGCGCGTGATGTGGGTGCTCGAAGGGGAAACCACGATCGTGGTCGATACCAGCGTGCCGGTTGGCGGCAAGCCCGCCGAGTTCATCGGTGAGCACTTCGAGCGAAGCCGCGAGCAGGAACCGCTCAACGCGCTGAAGAACGTCGGCATCGATCCCAAGAACGTGGAGCTGGTGCTGCTGACGCATCTCCATTGGGATCATGCCGGGAACTGCGACCTCTTCCCACAGTCGCGGGTGCTGGTCCAGGAGACGGAGCTGCGCTATGCGCTGGTCCCCGGCAAGTTCTTTCGCAAGTCATACCTCTCCCCGCTCTCCGGCTGGCCGCATCCGCCCTACTTGCTCCCAAACCTCGACACCGTCAAGGGTGAGGTCGAGATCCGTCCCGGCATCCGCACGCTGCCGGTCCCGGGCCATACTCCCGGGTCGCAGGCGATCCTGGTGGACACCGACAAAGGGCGCTACGTGATCGCGGGCGACGCCGTCTTCACCTACGAGAACCTGGAGCGCGACATTCCGCCAGGGTTTCACAACGACGTCGACCACTCGATGGAGTCGATGGAGATACTGCGCCGGCGCGCCGACCACATCCTGCCGTCCCATGACTACACCATCTTCTCCAACGGTCGCGTCGCGACCTTCCCGGAGTGACCGGGTGAGCCGCCGTTTCGAGGGAAAGGTGGTGGTCGTCACCGGCGCTGGATCGGGCATCGGCCGGGCGATGGCGACGGCCTTCTCGTTGGAGGGCGCCCGGGTGGTTGCGGCGGACCTGAATCGCGCCACCGCCGAAGAAACCGCCGACGGACTCGAGAATGCCTTCGCCGCCGGGGTGGACGTCAGCGAAGCCGCCTCGGTCGCGAGCCTGATCAGCGATACCCAGGCGCACCAGGGTCGGCTCGATATCCTCTGCAACAACGCCGGCATCGGCAGCAGCAAGACGATCGTGGACTGCGAGCCTGATGAGTGGGACCGGCTCTTTGCCGTCAACGTGCGAGGCGTCTACCTCGGCTGCAAATATGCGATCCCGCTTATGATCGCCCGGGGCGGCGGCGTGATCGTCAATACGGCATCGGTGGCGGGGCTGGTCGGCTTACCGGACCGAGCCGCCTACTGCGCCAGCAAGGGCGCGGTCGTCACCCTCACCAAGCAGGTCGCCGTCGACTACGTCGCGCATGGGATCCGCTGCAACTGCATATGTCCTGGGACCGTCGATACGCCGTGGGTGGGCCGGCTGCTCAAGGAGGCGGCGGATCCGACGGCGCTGCGCGCCGAGCTCGTCGCCCGCCAGCCGATGGGTCGCCTGGGAACGGCGGAGGAGGTGGCGCAGGCTGCGCTTTATCTCGCCTCGGACGACGCGGCCTTCGTGACGGGGACCGCGCTGGTCATCGACGGCGGCTTGATCGCGCGCTGACGACCGTGCCCACCACCATCACGGAGGCCGTATCCCTTGACATCCGCTTCCCTACCTCGCGCAAGCTGGACGGTTCCGATGCGATGCACCCCGATCCTGATTACGCGGCGGCCTACGTGATCCTCAAGACCGACCAGCCGGGCATCGAGGGCCACGGCCTCACCTTCACGCTCGGCCGCGGCACGGAGATTTGCGTCGCAGGCATTCGGGCGGTTGCCCCTCTGGTCGTCGGGCGGACGTTGGAGGAATTCCAGGGTGACATGGCGGGCTTCTGGCGCAGGCTGACCAGCGACAGCCAGCTGCGCTGGATCGGGCCCGAAAAAGGGGCCATCCATCTGGCGACCGCGGCCATCGTCAACGCCGTCTGGGATCTGTGGGCCAAGCTCGAAGGCAAGCCGCTGTGGAAGCTTCTCTGCGACCTGACGCCGGAGGAACTGGTGGCCTGCATTGACTTCCGCTACCTCAGCGATGCCATGACCCGCGAGGATGCGCTTGGGATCCTACGGCGGCGCGTTGAGGGACGAGCCGAGCGTGAGGCGGAATTGCTTCGCACGGGGTATCCGGCGTACACCACCTCGATCGGCTGGCTTGGCTACTCCGAGGAGAAAATCAGACGGCTCTGCCGCGAGGGGGTGGCGCAGGGATTCACCCACTTCAAGATGAAGGTGGGCGCCGACCTGGAGAGCGACCGCCGACGCGCCGCTGCGGTACGTGAGGAGATCGGCCCGCAACGCCGCCTGATGATGGACGCGAATCAGCGATGGGACGTGCCCGAGGCAATCGCCAGCATCCGCCGGTTCGCGGAGTTCGAGCCGCACTGGATCGAGGAACCGACCAGCCCGGACGATGTCCTGGGTCACGCTGCCATCGCCCAGGCGGTCGCCCCGATCCGGATCGCGACCGGCGAACATTGCCAGAACCGCGTCATGTTCAAGCAGCTCTTTCAAGCGAAGGCCCTCCATTACTGCCAGCTGGACGCCTGCCGGCTGGGCGGCGTCAACGAGGTGCTCGCTGTGCTCCTGCTGGCCGAGAAGTTTCGGGTCCCGGTGTGCCCGCACGCCGGCGGCGTCGGCCTCTGTGAGTACGTCCAGCACCTATCGATGTTCGACTACGTCTGCGTGAGCGGGTCCTTGGAGGATCGGGTGATCGAATACGTCGACCATCTCCACGAGCACTTCGTTGACCCCGTCCGGATCCAACAGGGACGCTATCTACCGCCGTCGGCGCCCGGCTACAGCATCACCATGAAGCCGGTAAGCCTGACGAACTACGCATTCCCGGATGGGCCGGTCTGGCAGGCGGCGCACCACCGTTAGCTGCTAACCACCTAAGGATTACCGGCCAACCGCGTAGCCCTGCATGCCCCGCGCGTTGGCAGCTGCCATGAGCTGGCCGGTTTTCGGATCTTTGCCGGCGACACACAACCGGCCGAGCGACCACGAACCATCGAGAACAAGATCGTGACCGCGGTCGCGTAGCTGCCGGACGGTTTCGGGCTCGAGCCGGTTCTCGGCTACGAGCCGGCCGGGATGCGACTCGTGCGGATAGAACGAGCTGGGGAAATGGCTGCTGTGGAACATCGGGGCGTCGATCGCTTCCTGCAAGTTGAGGCCGAAGACGGCGTGGGCAATATAGAAAATGAACGACCACTGGTCCTGCTGATCGCCGCCAGGCGCCGAGGTGCGGCTCGACGAGTTGACGGACAAACCGGCGGCGACCGCGGCGTCGAACGCATTGCCGCCCCGCTCCAGGATGGCCATGCCGGTCTGTGAGG
>VBHO01000081.1 GCA_005882045.1 Chloroflexota bacterium
GTGAGACAGTTCGGTCCCTATCCGTTGTGGGCGCAGGAGACTTGAGAGGAGTTACCCTCAGTACGAGAGGACCGGGGTGAACGGACCTCTGGTGTCCCGGTTGTCATGCCAATGGCAGTGCCGGGTAGCTATGTTCGGACGGGATAAGTGCTGAAAGCATCTAAGTACGAAGCCCACCTCAAGACAAGGTCTCCCACTGGGTTAACCAGGTAAGACCCCAGCGAGACTAGCTGGTTGATAGGCCGCAGGTGTAAGACGGGCAACCGTTTCAGCTGAGCGGTACTAATAGGTCGAGGGCTTGACCATCTATCTCCACTCCTCAGCGCTTTTCAGCGCCAGGGAGTTGATCGCGTGAACTGCGCGGTCCCTAAATACTTCTTCGCAACACGATCGAAGAGAAAGACTTCGGTGACCATAGCGACGGGGAAACACCTGTTCCCATCCCGAACACAGCAGTTAAGCCCGTCTGCGCCGATGGTACTGGGCTGGCAACGGTCTGGGAGAGTAGGTCATCGCCGAGGTCTTTTTCTTTTGCCCGGAAAACGGGACGGGGCCCGCAGGATTGCCGGGATAATGGGGTCGGATGGCTGGTTGGGCGTGGTTGCTGCGGCCCTCGATCAACTGGCTGCTCGTCTTCATCCCGGTGTCGCTGATCGCGGAATTTACGCATCAGCCGTTGCTGACCTTCATCACGGCCGCGCTGGCCATCGTGCCGCTCGCCGGCCTGATCGGGCGTGCCACCGACCAGCTTGCCGTGCACGTCGGGCCGCAGCTCGGTGGTTTGCTGAACGCGACGTTCGGCAACCTGACCGAGCTGATCGTTGCTGTCTTGCTGATCGCCGCCGGGAACTTCGACGTCGTCAAGGCGTCCTTGATCGGTTCGATCGTCGGGAACCTGCTGCTGGTCCTCGGCCTGTCGCTCTTGGTCGGAGGGCTGCGCTGCGGCGAGCAAGCCTTCAGCGCACGCGCGGCGGGCGTCCATACCGGGTCGCTCGTCTTGGCCGTCGCCGGCCTCGGGGTGCCGGCCCTCCTCGTGGCGACGTCGCTGACCTTATCCGCCGGCAACCGCCAGATCGTGTCCGCCGGCGTGGCGGCCACGCTCATCGTGCTCTACGCGGCCGCGCTCGTGTTCATGCAGTTCACCAACGCGCATCTCTTTCGCACCCCGGAGCCCAGCGAGCAACCTGAATGGTCCCAGGCGCTGTCGATCGGCATGCTGCTGGGCGCGGCCCTGCTGGTCGGATTGGAGTCCGAGCTGCTCGTGTCGGCCCTCAACCCGGCGCTTCAGACACTCAAGATCTCGCCAATCTTCGTAGGTCTCATCCTCATCCCCATCATCGGCAATGCCGCCGAGCACGCCTCTGCGGTCTTCTTCGCGATCAGGAACAAGGTCGATGTCACACTCGAGATCGCAGTCGGCTCTTCCACCCAGGTCGCGTTGTTCGTTGCACCGGTCATGGTCTTTATCAGCCTTTTGTTAGGCCACCCGATGGACTTCGTCTTCACCGGCTTCGAGATCGGGGCTGTCTTTATCGCCACCCTGATCGTCGCCGTCATCTCACGCGACGGCCACAGCAACTGGCTGGAAGGCTTGCAGCTGATCGGCGTTTACGTGATCATCGCCCTGGCCGCGTTCTTCCTTTAGCCGGCGATCATCTCGCGCCGGACGGTCAGTCGCTCGACCAGGTCGACCTTGACGCGGACGCCCAGGCCCCATCGGGTCGGAACCGCGATCGTGCCACCGCGTTGGAGGATGAAGGGCGGCTCGACGATGTCCTCGGCCCAGTAGCGGTCGCTGGCGGAAATGTCACCGGGCAGCCGGAAATTCGCGAGGGTTGCCAGTGCGACGTTGCAGGCCCGGCCGATGCCAGTTTCCAGCATCCCACCACACCAGACCGGCACATTCGCCTTGCTCGCGAGGTCGTGGATCCGGCGGGACTCGGCAAAACCACCAACCCGGCCCGGTTTGATGTTGATGACCCGGCACGATCCTAGCTCGAGAGCCTGCCGGGCCTCGCGGGCCGATTCGATGCTCTCATCGAGGCAGATCGGCGTGCGCAGCTGCCGCTGCAGGGCGGCGTGATCGACGAGGTCGCCGGCGGTCAGCGGCTGCTCCAGCATCAACAACCCGAACTGGTCGAGCTGGGCCAGGTGGGCAGCATCGTCGAGCGTATAAGCGGAGTTCGCGTCGGCCATCAACGTGATTTCCGGATACCGCTGGCGGATGGCCGCGATCGTCATCACGTCCCAGCCCGGCTCGATCTTGACCTTGATCCGACGGTAGCCCTGCGACAGGTGGGTCCCAATGCTGTCGAGCAGCTCATCGATGGTCGCCTGGATTCCGATACTGACCCCGGTCTCCACGCGATCGCGGACACCGCCGAGAAAGGTCGCGAGCGGCTTGCGCGCATGCTCGGCGAGCGCGCTGGTAAAGGCCATCTCGAGGCAGGCCTTGGCCATGTGATGACCTCGCACCGGCGCGAACAAGGTCTCGAGCGCATCGACGTCGGCCAGCTCTCGCCCGATGACGGCCGGAACGAGGTAACCCTTGAGGATCTGCCACGCGGTCTCGACCGTCTCGTAGGAGTACCAGGGCCCTTCGCCGGCGACGCACTCACCCCATTGCGAGCGGCCGTCGATCTCCAGGCGCACCAGCAGCGGGTAACGGTCCTGCTGGACGCCGAAGCTGGTGCGAAACGGCTGCAGCAGCCGCATTTTCAGCACGCGAAGCTCGACGGCCTCGATCTTCACGACTCGACCTTCATGACGTGCGGGCCATCACGTAGGCACCCTGCCGCCGGAAATCGACGGCGATCATGCCCGCGTCAAGCGCCGCTTCGAGCGCGGCGCGGCTCTCGAGGCGCCAGCGTAGGGCAAGCTCGAGACTCTTCTTCTTGATGGCCTGTAAATCCTCCGGCACGGCGATCAGGACGGCCGGCGCCACCGCGAGGTCAACCGGGTCGCGGATGGGCGCGCCATCAGCGGCCGCCCGCAAGATCATCGCCGGCTGACCCGCCGGGGCCGCGGGCTTTGGCCGATCCAGCCACCATTCGGCCTCGAAGCGGTCCGAGGGCAGTCCACGGTTGAGCTCGTCTTCCATTTCCCCGTAATGGTTCCGATCGTACAGGCGTGCGATGCATCCCAACCGATGGAGATTGATGTACGCGTTGCGTGCCTCCAATGGATCGAAAGTCCAGGACACCAGCGGATAGCCGAGGCGCAGCGCGTCTTTCCGCTGCGCTTGCTTGAGCTCGATGCCGATCCCGGCACCGCGCAGCTCGGGGATGACCCCGAGCTGATGGGAGCAGAGGCGGAGCTGGCCATCGCGAACACCGGCAAAGCCAAAGCAGAAGCCGACCAACCGGCCGTCGGGAAGGAAGGCGCCGTGCACCAGGCCGCCATTCAGCTGCATCGTGAGCAGCAGCTCGCGCGGCACCACATTCCGCTCTGCGGCGCCCCAGATGTCCCGGCTCAGCGCCTCGCAGGCAGCGAACTCAGCATGGGAACGGGCCAGCCGCACCTCGACCTGCGGGCGAGCCCCGGACAACGGCGGCGGCACGCGCCACATCCTAGCGTGGCGGCGGCCCGATCCGGTGACGCCCTACTTACAGGTCCAGGCGCTCTGGCGGCCGGCGTTGTAGAAGACGAGCGCGCCCCGCGCCTGCGCGTACGGATCCCAGATGTTCTGGCCCGGGAAGTTGGCGTTCCAGGTCGACGGCATGAATTGGAACAGGCCGCTGGCGCCACTCGAGCGATTGACGGCCAGCGGATTGTAATGGCTCTCGCAGTTCGCCACCCGCAGCGCCCAGCTGAGGCCGGGGCTGTTGCCGAAGACTGCGTAGATGGCGGCCAAGCCGTCGCCGCCCGACCCGGGGGGCGGGGTAAAGGCGGCAGGTGCGGCGAGTTTGGGCGCGGCGGGCACCGGGGCTGCCGCCGGCACCATGACCTCGGGCGCCGGGCGCTCCTCCAGCGCGGACGCCTTGAGGACCTCACGGATCGGCGCATTGCGCGGGCGGGCTGGCGTTGTCGACAGGACGTAGCCCGCGTATTGCGCCGAGACCGCCCGCATCAGCGCCGGCCGGACCGTGACGACCGGAACGACCAGAACGAAGCCGAGGCCGAGGACCAGTGCATGGCCCGCCAGCGTGATGGACAGCTGCCGCCAGCGAATGCGGAACCGGTCGACGACCTGCCACGTTTGGCGCCGAAGCCGCCAGGAGCGCAGGACCGCCCGGGCGGCCCAGTCGGAGACCACAAGATGGCGGATTCGCGCGTTGGTCAACCGCAAGATATAGGCCTGAGCCTTCGACAGAATAGCAATAACCCCTGTAACGTTCATGGAGCCTTCCCTCCGTCACCTGACGAACGTCAACCCTTCTGGCCCGTAGCGAAAACGAGAGGAAGGCGCTTGGCTACGACAAGGCGTAACGGACCGTCGTCCACCCTAACACAGGCGGTGGGCGGCTCGTCAAGTCGCTACAGCGCCTCGATCAGGCGTCGCAGAAGCTCGGTCCGATCGAGCCAGCTCGCGATCAGAAGGTGTTCGGAGTCGGCGTGCGCGCCGCCACCGTCTGGGCCCAGTCCATCGAGCGTGGCGACACCGATGGCCGCGGTGAAATTGCCGTCGCTCCCACCCCCGGTGCTGGTCTCGGTGAGCGCGAAGCCGACCTCGCCCGCGAGCCGTTGGGCCAGCTGGGCCAGGCGGATGGTGCCTGCGCTACGCTCCATCGGCGGTCGGTCGACGCCGCCGCTGACGCGGAGGCGGGCTCCCGCGAGCTTCGGTTGCAGGTCGTTGATGGCGCCAACGACCCGCTCCGCCTCCGAGGCCCGCGTAAAGCGGACGTCGATTTCGGCGCGGGCGTGCGCCGCGACGACGTTGGGCCGCGTGCCGCCGTCGATCACGCCGACATTGATGGTGGTCCCGGCGGCCGGGTCGCCCAGCGCCTTGAGGGCCAGCACCTGCTGCGCCAGCTCCTCGATCGCGCTGATCCCTTTCTCCGGCTCGACACCGGCATGGGCGGCGCGGCCTTCGACCTCCAGGATGAAATCCGCGATGCCCTTGCGGGCGGTCTTGATCGCCCCGCCGCTGGCGGCGGGTTCGAGCACCAGCACCGCCACCGCCTGTCGCGCCGTCTCTTCGATCAAGGCGCGTGAGCTGGCGCTGCCGATCTCCTCGTCGGAGGTCGAGAGCACGACCACCGGCCGTTTCGGGCTGGAACCCTCGAGAGCAAACGCCGCCTCGACGATGCCCGCCTTCATGTCATAGCTCCCCGGACCTCGGACGCGATCGCCGTCGACCTGGAACGGCAGCCGCGCCAGCGTGCCTTCAGGCCAGACCGTATCGTGATGGCAGAGGAGCACGATCGGCTCGGCGCCGTCCCCAATCCGGATCTCGAGGTGGTCGCCCCGGTCCTGCCGTCGATGCCGTAGGGCGGAGACGCCTGTTCGCTGCCGGAAGAGGTCAGCCACCTGATCCGAGCATGCGTCGCAACGGGCCTTGTCGAACGAGGGCGACTCGGCGAGCACGAGGCGCTCCAGGGCGGCGAGCATGGCGGTCCGGTCGGGCCTTTGCACCAGGGTGCCGTCCATGCTAAAACAGGCGGGAGTAGCACCACGCTGACGATTCGGACCACAGGAGGGAGAAAGCCATGAGCGTTCGCGCGCCCGAAGTCGCCAACCGGATCGTGCTCGACGAGCGAGAGATGCCGACGCGCTGGTACAACATCCAGGCGGACCTCCCATTTCCGGGGAGCCCACCGCTTCACCCTGGAACCCGTCAACCGATCGGCCCGCAGGATCTCGCGCCATTGTTCCCCATGGAGCTGATCAAGCAGGAGGTTTCCCAGGAGCGCTACATCGACATCCCGCAACCGGTCCAGGAGGCGCTGCGGCTGTGGCGGCCGACGCCGCTGATGCGCGCGACTCGGTTGGAGCGGGAGCTCAAGACCACGGCGAAGATCTATTACAAGTACGAGGGAGTCAGCCCTCCCGGTTCGCACAAGCCGAATACGGCGGTCGCCCAGGCCTTCTACAACAAGGCCGAGGGCACCAAGCGGCTGTCGACTGAGACCGGC
>VBHO01000141.1:0-9075 GCA_005882045.1 Chloroflexota bacterium
TAGGGCCGCCACCCCTCGGCCCGTTTCAGCACCGCGGCCCGGTCGGGTCGCTCAGGAAGCGCGTACAGCAACTGGATCGCCCGCGGCGTTAGATCGTCGTCCGTGACGGCGTCCATCAAGCCAGCTCCCCGCATCAAGATGCCTTGGGCAAAGAATTCGCCGATGCCCGGAAGCGTGCGCAGCTGTGTCAAGGCATCCGGCTCCGCCAACGATCGGAGACGTGCTCGATCCAGGGCCCTCTCGAGGGCAGCCCGTGCCACCTGGTGCAAGCGCTCGATCTTCACCGACGCGATGCCGGGAAACGCCTCGAGTGCAAGCAGCGCTCTCGGATCGGGAAACGCCCTGAAGGCGGTACCGTCGATCCCGATCCTAGCGCCCGCTTCCTCGGCCAGCCGCTGCCGGACGCGGCGCGTCTGGAGGATCGTGATGCGGTGGCCGATGACGAAGGCACACGCTGCCTCATACGGCGAATGAAACAGCACCGGCCGCAGATTGTGGTACTCAGCCTGCAGCCGGCCAATGACAGGGTCGCGGCGTCCAAGGTCGACGAATCCCGCGCCATCGACGTCGAGAGAGACGGTGGCGACGGCCTGCTGCCAGGCTCGTTCAGCATCCGCCTCAACGGCGCCGTAGACGTCACCGGTGATGGCAGCACGGCCCTGGCGCATGACGACCGCGGCCGAGCTGTTCCAGCCCTCGACGGGAAACGCCATCACGATCCCGTCCACCAGCCTCGGCCACCCCCCGAAGTGCGTGGCCTGGGTTTCTAGGTCGAACGGTCCCTCAGGGACGATTTCGAATCGTCGCACGCTGCTCCATCCTAGGTCAGCGATCCACTGCCAGCCAAATTGGCTGCGCTCGGCCGGTCAGGACAGTCGCTTTTGCAGTAGCGCCCGTTCGGCCGGATTGGCCGTCAGCTCCAGGGCTCGCCGCAGCGCGGCTCGGGCCTCCAGCTCACGTCCAAGATCCCGCAGCAGCTCGGCCCGCGTCGCATGGAATAAGTAATAGGTGTCGAGCGCCTCGGTCAGCCGTTCCACATCGGCAAGCGCGGCTCCGGCGCCGTCCCGGTAGCGCCGGGCGATCGCCCGATTGAGCTCCACCACCGGCGAGGGCATCTGCTCGAGCAGGGCATCGTAAAGCGCGACGATCTGCCGCCAGTCCGTCTCCGCCCAGATTCGCGCTTCGGAGTGGCAGGCGGCAATTGCCGCCTGTAGCTGGTACGGCCCTGACCGGTGCATGGTGGCGGCCCGCTGTAAGAGGACGATTGCCGATGTGATGCGTTCCCGATCCCATCGGTCGCGATCCTGGTCCTGCAGGAGGATGAGGTTGCCGGCATCGTCGAACCGGGCCCTGGCACGGGCGAGATGCAGCCGCATCAGCGCCAGCAGGCCGAGAGCTTCCGGCTCATCCGGCATCAGCCGTACCATCAACCCCGCCAGCCAGGCCGCGTCCTCCGCCACGTCCCGCCGCGACGCCTGCTCCCCGGCGGTCGCGAGGTAGCCCTCGTTGAACATGAGGTACAGCACGGCCAGAACCTCGTTCAGCCGTTCGGCCATGTCCCGCTCCGCAGGGACGCGATACGGAATGTTCGCGTCCACGATCTTGCGTTTGGCGCGAACGATTCGCTGCGCGATGGTGGCCTCGCTGGTAATGAAGGCCCGCGCAATTTCGATCGTGGTCAGGCCGGCCACCGCCCGAAGCGTGAGCGCAACCTGCGCCTCCCTGGATAGCGCCGGGTGGCAGCAGGTGAAGATCAACCGAAGTCGATCGTCACCCTCGGCGGTGTCATCTCTCATGAGCTCTCCTTCCAGTTGAGCGAGCTTGTTCCGGAATCGAGCCTGACGCCGCAGCTGGTCGACGGCCTTGCGCCGGGCGGTCGTCAACAGCCAGGCGCCGGGCTTCTCCGGGATGCCTTCCTTTGGCCAGTGCTGGATGGCTTCGAGCAACGCCTCCTGCACCAGCTCTTCGGCGAGGTCGAAGTCGCCCAAGATCCGGACCAACGCCGCGGTCAACCGGCCGGTCTCCTCTCGGAAGACCGCGGTCAGCGCGGCGTCGGTCGCGGAACGGTTCTGGTCTAGCGCTGCGGCTCGCCCCGATCGATAATCGGGCGGACTTCGACCGGACCGCCGGTGGGCCAGGCCTTGGCCATCTCGAGCGCCTCATCGAGGTCCGCCACCGTGACTTCGGCGTAGCCGCCGATCGTTTCTTTGCCTTCGATGAAGGGCCCATCAGTAACCACCGGCTTGCCATTGGTGAACTTGACCGTGGTCGCCGTGCGCTCCGGTTGAAGCTCGTGTCCACCAGTGACGTTTTTGCCGTACTTCTCGAACCACTGGTTGATCGGGGCATAGGCCGCTTCCCGCTGTGCCTCGGGCATCGCCTCCCACTGCCTCGCCCGCTCCTTCGTGTCGCCGAACAGCAATACATATTTCATTAAGTGCGCTCCTCCTTTCTGTACAGTACGACGAACAAGCCAGCCCTTGAATCGACAGGGCTTGTTAGTCTGTTGTCCGTGACTGAGTCGGCTCGCTATGGCGATCGGGTCGCGATCCCCGAGCCCTATTCCATCGAGCACATCCCGTTTGCCGACCGCCACGGCCACAGCCGTCAGCTGCTCTGGCTCTGGCTGGCCGCCAACCTCACGATCGCCGATTACGCGATCGGCTTCGTCCCGGTAGCGCTCGGCTTGTCGCTCGGCCCGGCGATCCTGGCGCTCGCGCTGGGCAACATCCTCGGCGGATTGGTGCTGGCCTGGTCGGCCGCCATGGGTCCGGCCGCCGGCTACCCGCAGATGTTCATCGGTCGCCGCGCCTTCGGCCACGTGGGCGGCTACATTCCGGCGGCCATGAACTGGCCGAGCACGGCCGGCTGGTTCACGGTCAACACCATCCTCGGCAGCTTTGGCATCCAGCTGCTCCTCCCCGGAATCCCATTCTTCGTGGCGGCGGCCATCCTGGTGGTGGTGCAGACGCTGCTCGTCATCTATGGCCACAACCTGATCCAGGCCTTCGAGCGCTACATGGCGCTCATCCTCGGCATCCTTTTCGCCATCGCGACCGTGATCGCGCTGACCAACGGGTCGGCGATCGCGGCCTGGCACCCCAAGCCGGTAGCCGGCACCCTGGCCCTGTTTGCCATCGTGCTCGCCATTTCGTTCTCGTACATCATGAGCTGGTCGCCCTATGCGTCCGACTACTCTCGATACCTGCCGGAGATCACGTCGCGCTCGTACATCGCCATTTATGTCTTCATCGGCGCCGTGGTCGCCTCCTTCCTCACCGAGGTGGTCGGCGTGCTGGTTGCCATCCTGGCCCCCGGAGCTCCGACCCCGATCGCTGCCCTCAAAACGGCGATGGGTGGCTTTGGCGCCTTTGCGGTTGTCGCCGTTATCCTCGGGGCAACCACCGCGAACGTGCTCAACCTCTACTCCAACACCATCTCGGCGAAGGTGCTCGATATCCGCCTCCCACGCTGGCAGCTCGCGATTGCGGGCGGCGCCCTGGCGTTCATCGTCGCCCTGATCGGCTACCAGAACTTCACCAACAACTACATCAACTTCCTGGTCGTACTCGATTACTGGATCATGCCCTGGCTTGCGATTGTGCTGCTCGACTTTTACGTGTTCAAGCACCGTGAACCGATGGGCTTCAGCGAGGCGCGGGACTGGAATCGGAATGGCCTGATTGCGTTCATCATCGGCCTGGTGGTGTCGATCCCCTTCATGTCAGAGAAGTTCTACACGGGGCCGTTTGCCTCCTGGTTCAGTGGCGCCGATTTCGGTTATTTCATCGGCTTCATCGTGGCCGGCGTGGTATACGCTGTGCTCAATCGCAGTCGCGCGCCGCAACACTAACGACTCGAGGAGGACGGGGATGGCGGACAACCAGCGATCGGTCGAGACCAGTGCGAGTCCAGCAACCGTATGGAAGATCTGGTCGGACACGGCCAGCTGGCCGCAATGGAATCCGGACGTGCAGTCGATGACCCTCAATGGACCCTTCGCCGCCGGCGCCACGGGGACGATGAAGACCAAGCAGGGGACGCGCCAGGTTCAACTGACCGAGGTCGTGCCCGGGCGCTCCTTCCGGTTGGAAACAACCGTCATCCCGTTGACGCGGTTTGCTTTCGAATGCCAGGTCTTAGCCGGCCCTGCCGGCAAGACCACGATCAGCCAGGCCATCCGCGTCGGGGGCCCACTGGGAGGCGTGGTGGGTGGAATGATGGGCCCGCAGATCGCCAACAGCTTCCCGGCGTTATTGCAGGGCCTCGCTCGCAAGGCCGAAGCGAGCGAAGGCCGAGGTTAGGATTTCGCGTCCGGCCGCTGGTCGGCCGGCACCTCGAGGGTGACTTTGGTCGCGAAACGCGTGTCGACGATATGGACACCCGTCGTCGAACCGGGTCATTGCGGGCAACGTCCGATGATATAGATGATGGTCGGTTCGCTCTACCTCGAGCAACTGTCAGATTCCGATCTCGAGCTGCTCGCGTCAGCAGCGGACGCCCGCGCTGACGTGGGGCGCGATCCCACGCGTCTCGAGGCGTTGATCGACAGTCCCGCCACCTTCCGGCTGCTCTTCAGCGTGCCCGGTCGAGACCCGCTGCTTCGAGGCACCCCATTTCTCATCTTTGCGGTATTGATCCACCGTGTCGTTCGCGATCTCGGCCAGGCATCGTTCGTCGAAGAATGGGTCGGGCCTCGGCAGCGTGTGCCCGTGTTCGACACGGCCGGCCTTAGAGACTTCGGCGCCGACCCGCTACGACGCTTCTTCCTCGCCCAGCTGCTGGCCTCGTACACGAACGTGGCCAGCGGCAGCATGCTGGTCAAGACCAGCCGGGGCTGGCGCCGCCGGCGCTTCAGCGAGCTCGATCCCATGCGGCTGATCGAGCTGGCGGAGCTGGTTCCGGAGGTCGAGCGACCATCGGTCTACCGCCGGCTGGGCGACCTGTCGCTGTTCTTGACGGGCATCTTTCCGGATTACGCCGCCGAGCGCCTGGTCGCCGAGCGCGAGCGCCGCGGGCTGGAGCGCGCACTGCGGCCCGCGGATCGGGAACAGGCTGAGGGCCACGATGGGATCTGGCTCCTCGAGCAGCTCGGACGGCGCGCCTACCGGATCGCCCAGCAGGGCGCGGATCGCAGCGCGCCACTGGCCACCGTGCTTGCCGAGGTCAGCGAGAATTTTGCTGCCGCCCGCCGGGTCTTGAACTTTCTCACCGACCGCTACCTCTACCCCATGCGACGCCAGTGGTTCGGTGGGGATTGATGGCGAGCTGGATCGAGTTCGTTACGGCCGAGCCGGCACTCGCCCGCCAGGTCGAAGATCGATTCGGCATTCGCAAACACAAGACACTCGCGACCCTGCGTAAGGACGGCTCGCCGCGAATCAGCGGCATCGAAGTCGAGTTCGCGGACGGCGAACTGTTCCTGGGCATGATGCCGGGCTCGCTCAAGCTGCACGACCTCGAACGCGATCCACGCATCGCCCTCCACAGTCCGACAGATGATCCTCCCCCGGGCAATCCTCGCGGATGGCCCGGCGAGGCGAAGCTTGCCGGCTACGCGCTCGAGGTCGATTTTCCGGACTCACCGGTCCTGGGCGGCCGGCGCTTCCGCGTCGACATCACCGAGGCCGTGCTGACGCATCTAAATGAGGCAGGCGACCAGTTGGTGGTCGAGTCATGGCATCCGGGAAAAGGAACGCGCCGACTCGAGCGGCGCTGAATCGGGGATCGGCCGACCCGCCGGGCCGGCCGATCCGGTTTAGATCAGGCGCGCGACCTGGCGGCTACTTGCACCGGCAGGCCGATCGCAATCAGATTGCCTTCCGAGTCCTTGAACCATGCGCCCTTGGTGCCGCCCAAGTCTGCGATGCCATCGACGGTCTTGAGCATGGGGGTGTCGTACTCTTCGAACTGGACGCCCCTGGACTGAAGATCCTTGACGGCTTGTTCGACGTCCTCAACATCGATCGCCATCTGCGTGTGCGTCCCGGACGCCTTCCCGCTGCTGGGGAACACCCCAAAACCGGTGCCCGGCGCCAGCTCGTACAACAGGCCAAACCCGGCCTCAAGGGTAGGGCTCAACCCCAGCTTGTCGCGATAAAAGGCTTTCGCCCGCTCGAGATCCTGCGCCGGAAGCGTCGCCCCGGCCCGCAATGGCTTAAACATCCGCCACCTCCTCTTTTGGTCGCGAGCATAGCACCGAACGTCACACGCTCGCCTTTATTGACTCCATCAAGTGTTTAATTGAAATTTGAATGAGCCCAACCACCCATCCTGTCCGGTCGCGCAAGGAAGACCGCGAGCAAGCGCTCGTCCAAGCCGCCTTCAACCAGATTGCCGAGCGGGGTTTCGAGGGACTGCGGACGCGCGAGGTGGCGGCGGGCGTCGGCCTGAATATCGCGACGCTGCACTATTACTTCCCGACCAAGGAAGCGCTGATCCGGGGGGTCGTGGCGCACGCCATGGATCGCTTTCGCTCCACCCTGGCGCCGCACGGCTCGCCGGCGGACCAGCTGCGTAACCATCTGCGCGCTGTTCGCAAACTGCTGCGCGACGAACCCGAGGTCGGCGCTGTCATGGGCGAGCTCGCCCTTCGTTCGGCCCGGGACCCTGCGCTCGCTCGCATCATGGCCGAGTCGTACCAGGCCTGGCATCAGACGCTGCGCGGGATGCTCCGGCGAGCCGCTCGAGCCGGCCACCTGGCGCCTGACCTTGACAGTGACGACGTGGCCGCCTTGATCATGGCCACCCTTACCAGCATGACCCTTCCGAGCACCGCGTCCGCCGATCGCACTGATCGGGCCTTCCGTCAACTGGAACGCTGGCTCGGGCTGGCCGCGCCGAAAAGGCTCAGGAGCGTGTCAAGCAACTGATTGAGGGATCTGCTATGCTGATGTCAATCATCTGATTGACTTCACTCGGAGGTTCCGCATGGCTATGCCAGCACAGCAGATCAATCATCCGTCACCGAGGGGCAAGAACGGTCCCGCCCGCCCGCCCTTCTTCGTCGGCCTCTTCAATCCCATCGCGAGCCGGCTGCTCCGCGGGGGCATGCCGATGGGTCCCAACGCCCTCCTCACCGTGCGCGGGCGGACCAGTGGTCTGGATCGAACCACCCCGGTCGCTGTCGTTTCGATTGACCGCCGCCGCTGGGTGATCGCGACCTTCGGCGAGACGAACTGGGCGCGCAATCTTCGAGCGGCCGGGAAAGCGACCGTCACTGTCAATCGTCGAACCGAACCAGTTGCCGCTCGGGAACTATCGACGACCGAAGCGGAAGCGTTTTACCGAGACACGCTGGCGCCCTACGTAGACAGCATCCCTCTGGGGCTGGGCCGCTTTCTGCTGGGCTCACTCCTCGGCGCGAAAGAAATGCTGACGGATCCGCAAGCCGCCGCGCAGCATCACCCGGTGTTCGAGCTACGGCCTGCGACTAGTACCGGGTCTCCGGTTGACGAGGCGCCTCCGGCGGGATAACGGGAACCACGAATTCTGGGCGGCTGAGCTCGTACTGCCAGACCCGGGCCGATACGTGGGCGATCACTGACCAGCCGGCGGCTTCATCGAGCCCGTCAACCGAAACCGAGAGGACGTACGAGATCGGTCCATTGACGAGGTAGCCCGAGTCGTTCTCGGTGCCGTACATCGTCCCTACCTTGTGGACCACCGTCGCCCTTCCCGGAAGGCCAGCCGGGATACCCTGCTCGTTCGTAGTGTGGGTCAGCACGGCATACAGCCAGCGCTGGGCGGCCGCAGCGCCCAACCGGCCGAGCGATTCATTGACCCAGGCGGCTGTCAGGTCATCGGTGGTGGTGGTATTGGGGATCCACAGAGCCGACGCGGTCATTCCAATCGATTTCGCGTAACTGTTGAGCGCATCGGGGCCGCCCAGGTAGCGCACCAGGATGTGCGCCGCGGTGTTGTCCGAGTAGCGGCCCGTGCGCAGCGCCAGCTCATCGCGTGAGAAACAGGACCCGTCGTCATAGTCGTCGAACCAGCCGTCTTCGGCATCGTCGGGATCGAAGCAGAGTACATCGGACCCCTGCACCTGGCCGGACGCGATCTGCTGCGCCTCCGCCATCAAGAGCGGAACCTTGTACGCACTCGCCGCATAAAAGCTCCGATTGCCGTTGATGGAGAGACTATTCCGTCGCGGCCCGCTCAATTCCTGCAAGCTGATCCCCACCTGGGCCCCGCTTTGTGCCGCGATCGCCTGCAGATCGGTTTGCAGCTGGTCAAACGCCGATGGGGTGATGACAGTGGTCATCGGCAGTTCTGCCACCGCCTCGGGCGCTGCCGGAGCCAGATGCGGCCGGCTTGGCGGGGGTGTGGGCGGGCGTGGAACGGTCAGGCTGCCGAGGACACCGCTGCCCGGTAACATGACCAGACCGATGACGAGCGGATGGATGAGCAGGGTCAACAGCCTGCGCGCCGAGCCCCGCTTCATTGTTGTGGCCCAGCCTAGGGTGCGTTCCTAACGATTTGATGTGACACGGATGAGAAGCCGTTGAGGCTCGGCGACCGGGCGGTGTCAACCGATCATCGATTCGGTTAAGGCTGGCGGACGGTCGGCGGCAGGCCGCTTACGGAGCCTGGTCAGGCACCTCGACGACGACTTGCACGCCGAACGGCGAGCGGTTGTAGGAGACCGACACCAGGCCGCCGATCAACGCCCCGACCAGCGCCGCGAAAGCGCCGACCAGGAGGCCGACGACGGGAATGACGATGAACCAATCGGCCTGCAGACGTTGGAGTACCGGAATCTGGTTGCCGAACGGCAGGAGCTGTTCCGTCACGCCGACGGTAAAAGTGAGCTCGCGCTGCCAGCTCAAGATGGCGCCCGAGAACCAGGAGAGGATGGCCCCGAGCACACATCCACTGACCAGTCCCAGGGCAAACCCGATCCAGCCGCCGGCGATCAGTGCTGCCCGCACCGAGACGGCCACCACCCGCCCGCTTACCTGGTGCATCAGGACAGTACCCGTCGTCGTGGCCGCGGCCGCGTCAGGAGGAGCACCAGCAGGATCGCCGCGGGCATGGCAAGCGCGACGGTGAGCGCGTAGGCGAAGTAACCAA